>CAZNQN010000136.1:0-6835 GCA_964574925.1 uncultured Phycisphaeraceae bacterium
CCCCTAGGGCGTAGGCGCCCTTGCGGATGGAGTCGGGCACGGCCGCCAGCGCCTCCCGGCTCGCCACGATCACCACCGGCAGGATCAGCAGCGTCAGCGTCAGCGCCCCGGCGATCAGGCTCCGGCCCAACTGGAAAATGCGCACGAACACCGCCAGCCCCAGAATCCCGTACACGATCGAGGGCACGCCGGCGAGGTTGGCGATGTTGAGCTCGATGAAGCGCGTCCAGCGGTTGCGTCCGGCGTACTCGTGGAGATAGACGGCGGCCGAGACCCCGACGGGAACGGAGACGACGGCCGTCAGGACCATCAACCACATCGTCCCGTACAGGGCGCTTTTCAGTCCGGCGTTTTCCGGCATGAGCCGGCTGGGAAAGTTCTGGAGGAGCTTCCACGAGAGCCACTTCCCCCCTTCCAGGGCGATGGCCGTCAGCAGGATGAGCAGGACGCCGATGCACAACAGCGTCAGAACGACACAGAGGGCGTGAAAGAGCGCGCCCCACCGGCGGCGACGGGCCAGCCGGGGCTCGAACAAATCCGCTTCCACGGTCATTCGTACACCTCCCGAAACCGTCGCAACACCCGTTGGGCCACGAGGTTGAACGTCAGCGTCATGAGGAACAGCAGCATGCCGACGGCGAAGATCGTCTGGTATTCGATCGTCCCGTGCGGCGTGTCGCCGAGGCTGACCTGAACGATGTAACTGGTCATCGTCTGGATGCTCTCGAAGGGGTTGAGGGTCAGGCGGGGCATGGCGCCGGCGGCCAGCGTCACCGCCATCGTCTCCCCGATCGCCCGTGCGAACGCGAGCAGGATCGCCGCCACCACGCCCGACATGCCCGCGGGCAGCACGACGCGGACGGCCACTTCCAGGCGGGTGGCCGACAGGGCGTAGGCGGCTTCGCGCAGCGAGCGCGGCACCGCCCGGAAGGCGTCGTCGCACAGGGACGCCACCGTGGGGATGATCATGATGCCGACCACGATGGCGGCGCTGGCGGCGTTGTAGAGGTCCGTCTGTGGATGCAGCGGCTTGAGCACGTACGGGGTCACGAAGATCAGCGCGAAATATCCGTAGACGACGGTGGGAATGCCCGCGAGGATCTCCAGCACCGGTTTGACCACGTCCCGCACGCCGCGACGGGCGTACTCGCTCAGGTAGAGCGCGGTGATCAGCCCGATGGGGACGGCGATGAGGATGGCGCCGGCGGCGACCAGCCACGTCCCGCACACCAGCGGCAGCACGCCGTAGGAGCGCGGCTCCAGCAGCGGCGCCCAGCGGGTGCCGAACAGAAAGGACCAGGGCGAGACCTGTCGGAAGAAGGCGTACGATTCGCTCGCCAGCACCCAGATGATCGCCGCCGTCGTCGCCACGGAAACCAGCGCGCAGAGGAACAGCCACAGCGCCACGCCGCCCTCACGAATGCGCAGCCAGGTTCGTCGTGATGTCGGCATCGTCTTTCGCGGTTCCTCCTGCGACCTTTCCCGCCCGCCGGCCGGCGCCGGGCGACCGCCGATGAATCGGCACGCCGTCGTGCCGGCACCGCCGAACGCAACGAAGACCGCGCACCCACCTGCCCGCGTGCGGAGATCCGCGGTCAGGCGGTCGCGGCCTGTCCCCCCCTTTGGGCTTGCGGCGCGTCAGTACCGGGTAAAGATCTTCACCAGATCATGCTCGTCGCCGGCTTTCGCCATGGCCGATCCGGTTTTGCCTTCCCGGAGACGGCGCCGTCCGATCTCGTACAGCTCATCCGACAGCGCCACGTACCCGACCCGCGGATGTTCCACGATCGAGCGGGCGTGATCAAGAAGAAACGCCAGGAACGCCCGCACCTGCGGGAGTTTGTAGGCCTCTTTGTTGACGTACAGGAACAGCGGTCGGGAAAGCGGCTTGTACTTGCCGCTGCGAACGGTCTCCATGGTGGGCTTGACCGGAGCCGCGTTTCCCTGCCGGATGCCGAGGATCTTGAGCCGTTTCTTGTTGGCGACGTAGTAGGCGAAGCCGAAGTATCCCAGCGCTCCTTGATCGCCGGCGACGCCGCGCACCAGCACGTTGTCGCTTTCACTGGCCGTATAGTCGCTCCGTGACGTGTGTTCCTTGCCCACGATCACCTTGGTGAAGTAATCGAACGTTCCGCTGTCGGTGCCCGGTCCGTACAGATGGAGCGGCAGGTCGGGGAAGCCGGGGCGGATCTGGCTCCAGTTGTTGATCCGGCTGCCCGGTTCCCAGATCCGCCGCAGCTCTTCCACCGACAGCTCGTTGCAGAACGTGTTGGACGGGTTCACCACCACGCTGAGACCGTCGATGCCGATGGGGATCTCGATGTATTCGATGCCCAGACGCCTGGCCCGCTCGCGCTCTTTCTCCCGGATCGGGCGCGAGGCGTCGTTGATGTGCGTCCGCAGTTTGGGGTTTTCATCGAGGAACTTCTTGAACCCCCCGCCGGTGCCGGAAATCCCCACCACCACCCGCACGCGCGGATGCTCGGCCATGAACATCTCCGCCGCCGCCATCGTGATCGGCGCCACCGTGCTCGATCCGTCGAGCCGGACCATGCCGGAAAGCTTCTGCTGCGCCGACGCCGGCGAAGCCGCGAACAGCGCCGCAAGCAGAACGGCCGCTCCGCCTCCGGCCCGGCCCCGATCCGTCCGCCGCACAAGATGCCCGTCCGCCTGCCGTTTCCGTGTGATTCGGATTGTCCCTGTCATGTTCGATTCCTTTCCCTATTCCAGTTGGAAAGCGTTGTTGACGGCCGACTGGACGAACAGCTCCACCAGCCCGACCGTCGTCCCCGTGATGCCGTCGGCCAGGATCTGATCCACCTGCTGGTCCCGGCAACTGACCATCGTGAAGGTGCTGCCGATCACCAGAAGAACGATTCCGCGCCAAAAGCGTTTTCCCGTCATGATGTTTCTCCCTGTCCTGCTCGTTCAGGTGTGCCCGTGACTCCTTTTGGAAACCGAACCTTCGTCGGCGGGATCGTCCGTCCCGCCCGCTCTCAGAACGCCAGTTGGATCCGCCACTGGAAGATGCTCACGTCGCCGCCGCGCGACGGGTCGGCCAAGACGTAATTCCACATCATCCGCAGATTGGGGTTCCAGTACCAGTTGACGCCGAGCGTCAGGTCGTGGAGACGGCCGCCGCGGACCAGACCGTCGTTGAGGTTCAGATACGAATAGCGGGCCGCCAGCTCCCATGCCCCCGGGCCGCCGTCGCGCCCGAAGTTGCGCAACGGCTTGACCCGGGTAAACGTTCCGCTGCTCGTCTTGTAGGGGCGGTGCTCCCCGGTGAGGAAGTAACTCGCCTGGAGCGACGCCGCCCAGAAGCGCGGATCTCCCACTCGCCGCGTGCGACCTTCGACGAACGCCTGCACGTATTCCCCCTGAAGCGAGAACGGCCCGTCCACCCATGCCGCCTCCACCCCCAGAAAATCTCCGTATTCGGCCGGGAAAGCGCGCGTGTCCACCACGCGCGGCGAGAGGTGGGATTCCGGTCGTTCGCGGAACCGCGCCCGGTCGTCCTCGTAGTTGCGGTGGGTATAGGCGAGCCCGAGGTGGAGCAGCCGTTTGCCGTCGTCCTCATAGATCGGCAGCCCGGTGACGCGGGCGGTGACGTCGTAGTTGCGCCCGTCCGTGTTGTCGCCGAAGCTGTCCGTCTGCCGGAAGACGCCCGCCGCCCAGGTCATCCGCCCGTTGCGGGCGTGATCGTGGACCATTACGCCCGCGTGCCGCCCCGGCGTAAAAACGCCGACGAGCGACCGCTCCATGAAGGTGATGTAGTTGCTGCTGGTCAGTTCCTCCAGGCCGAAGGGTTCCTTCAACTGCCCGACGCGGACGTTGCCGACATAGGGCACATGTTTGACGCCGACGTAGACGTCCTTGAAATCGGCGTCCCCGCCCGCGAAGTCGTATTGGGCCTTGAACTCGATGTCGTGATACAGCGTGCCGGCGATGTAGAGGCGGGCGCGGCGGAACTCCGTGCCGTCGTCGAAGTCGGAACCGATCCGCCGTTCCACGTCGCCGTCCTCGACGAAATAGGCGTAGTCGTTGTGGATTCGGCCTCCGATCTTGAGCCTGATCGATTTGTCCAGCGACTCGAAGTGAAGAGCGTCCTTCCAGAACGTCCGCATCGTCAGCGGGTTGTTCATCCAGGCGTGGAACCGTTTCCACTCCTCCGAGTCGGTGGAGGGGGTCATTTCCTGGATTTTTTCCACCTTCCGTTCCAGTTTCTCGATCCGCGACGGGGGAACGCCGCCGCCCGACCGGTTCTCCAGCTCGTCGATCCGCCGTTCGAGGCGGTCGATGCGGGCGGTCAGCTCCCGCACGAGTTGCTCCAGTTCCTTTTCCCGGTCCCCGCCTCCGTCGCCGTAGACGGGGACGCACCCAAGCGCCAGAATCGCCAGCAGTCCGATTCGAAGCGGTCCCGTTCGTCGCATGTTCGATCTCCTTCGACCGGTCGACGTCCCCAAACAGTTCGTCAGGGATTGTCGCGGCGGTTCGTTAGGGAACGATAAGCGCCGCGTTAAGATCCGGTTAAGGTTTCCAGGCCGGCGGGCCGGAAACGCCGCCAACGCCTTCTTCACCGCGGCGACGGAGGCCCGGTCCGCCCCGCGGGGGCGCGACTGCGGCTCGCGGACCGCGTCCGGAAGGCCGCCCGGCGTGGCCGCGGACCGTCACGGCTGCGCAACAGGCGACCTCTTCCCTTGACTTATCTTAAGATCATGATATTACTATATCGAGATGTCAAGAATAAAAGACATCAAACGGACGCCGCCCGCGGTCATGGAGCAGGTCGCCGCCGCCCTGCGGGTGCTCGCCCATCCGCACCGCCTGCGGATCGTCGAGCGTCTTTTGGAGCGGCGGCACACCGTCGGGGAGCTGGCCGAAGCGCTGGGGATCCCCCCGGCCGCGTGCAGCCAGCACCTGAGCCTGATGCGGGCGCACGGCATCCTGCGGTCCCGCCGGAACGGGCGGGTGGTGCTCTACGAGGTGGCGGAACCGGCGGCGGTCACCCTCATCCGCTGCATCCACCGCCACCATACGTAGCGTTTCCTTCGGAAGCGCGGGCCGGCAGTCCGCCCGGCGGCGGTGAGCGGGGAACCGGAAGATCGCGCGGGCTGAAAGCCCGCGGCTCGGATCGCAGAACAAAACCATGCAACACGCTCAAGCGGCAACGGAACCGGATCCCGAGGCGGTCGCCAAGTGCGGCGGTCACGGGAACCGAATCGGAACGGACATCGATTATTGGAAAGGAGGTGTTGTATGAGTCGTGACGTAGGTGCGTTCTTCGCGCAGTGGGAACAGGACCAGGGCAAGCTCAAGGACCAGACCCCCGACGTGATGCGCGGCTTCGGCGGGATGTTCCAGGCGGTGATGAAGGAAGGGGCGCTGTCCGTGCGGGAAAAGGAGCTCATCGCGCTGGGCATCGGCCTGGTGGAGCGGTGCGTGCCCTGCATCAACCTGCACGTGAAAAAGGCGCTCGACGCCGGCGCCACGCGGGAGCAGATCCTCGAAGCGGCGGGCGTGGCGGTCATGATGCGCGGCGGACCGGCCTTTACCCACGTGCCGGAGGTGATCGACGCCCTCGATCACCTGACTTCATAGACAAGGCCCGTCATCCGCGTTACAGACCGGGGAATCTCATCCGTCCGCGGTCGTGGCCCGTGCGTCGAAACGACCGCGGCTGCGACCGCGGACGAAGGAACACGGAGACGCAACCATGAAGAAGGTTCTGGTCGGGATCGCGTTCGCCGTCGTGGTGCTGGGGTTGATGTTGTACCTGATCGGGACCTTCGAACCGAAGGTGGAGGACGCCGGGCGAGTGCCTTCGGCATCCGCACTGCCGGCGCACCCGCTCGGCGACCGTCCCACCGCCCCGGTCCGGCGGATCGTCCGACCGCGGGAGGAATGGGCCGTCGGCACCGTCAAGGCGGTGCACGAGACGGCCGTCGCCTCGAAGATCCTGGCCAAGGTGATCGAGGTGCGGGTCACGGCCGGGCAGGCCGTCTCGAAGGGCGACATTCTCGTCCGGCTCGACGACCGCGATCTTTCCGCCCGTCTTGCCCAGGCGAAAGCAGCGGAGGCCGCCCGCCGCGCCGCCCGCGACCAGGCACGGATCGAGGCCGAACGAGTCCGCAAGCTTTACGCTCAGCACTCGGCCCCGAAGATCGAACTGGACCGGGCGGAGACGGCCCTGAAAACCGCCGAAGCGGAGCTGGAGCGGGCCGCTTCAGCCGTCCGCGAGGCGGAAACCCTGCTGGGATACGCCACCATTCGCTCCCCCCTCGACGGCATCGTGGTGGACAAGCGCGTCGACGTGGGCGACATGGTGGTGCCCGGGCAGGTGCTGTTGACGCTCTACGATCCCAAGCGGATGCAATTGGTGGCCTCGGTGCGGGAATCGCTCTCGCGACGATTGCGCGTCGGCCAGCCCATCGACGTCAAGGTCGACGCTCTGGACAAGCGGTGTCGCGGCGTGGTCAGCGAGATCGTTCCCGAGGCGGAGACGCCCAGCCGGGCGTTTTCCGTCAAGGTCACCGGCCCCTGTCCGCCGGGCGTCTATTCCGGCATGTTCGGGCGGATCTTCATTCCCCTCGACGAGGAAACGTTGCTGGTCATCCCGCGACGGGCGGTGCGGCGCGTCGGACAGCTCACCCTCGTGGAGGTCGTCGAGGGGAAAACCGTGCGACGTCGCGCGGTGCGCCTGGGCCGCGCGTTCGGCGACGACGTGGAGGTCCTGGCCGGATTGCGCGAAGGGGAGCGGGTCGTCGTCGACACCGGTACGCGCGACGGACCGGACGAGGTGACCCGCTACGTCCGCCACGGGTGGGGACCGGCG
>CAZNQN010000137.1:0-6834 GCA_964574925.1 uncultured Phycisphaeraceae bacterium
CACCACAACCGTCCCGCCGTCGGTTGCCACGGCCCGACCGAATGCATCGAGGGCTGCGCCTTCAAAGTTCTCCAGCTTGGCCTCCTGGTTCCACACGAGGCCCGTAGGATCCGCCCGAAACACGTAGGCGGCGGTGACGACCCGGCTGGCGCCTGGGACGGGATCCATGCCGACCACGGCGACTCCGTTACGCAGCGAAACTGCGCTCCCGAAGCGGTCCCGCGCTTGGGCGTCGTCCGGCGTAAGGATCAGCTCCTCTTGCCACAGCGACGCGGCTGGGTCGAATCGAAGGACGTACACCCCGCCACCTTCATTAACGCTCGTATCCAGACGCGGTGCCCCTACGAGGAGGAATTCGCCGTCGATCGCAACCCCCGCACCGAAAAGGGCAGAGGGATCCCCATCAGGCGGGTCCAGCTTCTGTTGCTGTCGCCAGAGACCGGTCGTTGCGTCGCGATGAAATATGTACACGGCGCCGGGTCTTGGATTCGTGGTGTTGAAAGGATCACCACGCGCGCCGATCACGATGTCATCACCGTCGGTCGCCACCGATACGCCGAATCGATCTCCCAGGTTCCCGTCGTCCGCGACCAACCGGGCTTCTTCGGCCCAGAACAGCCCGTTGTAGCGGTAAACGTGCGCAGCCCCCTGATCATCATTTTCTCCGGGAGCACCGACCACCGCCATGGCGCCACGGACCGCCACGGTGTTCCCGAAATCGTCCCCGGCAGCAACATTGGAGGGCACCACTTGCGTCAGCTCGGGCGTCCGAAGCTCGCATTCATCGAGCAGACCGTTGCCGTTGCAGTCCTCCGCCCCCGCCAGCAGATCACAGGCGTCGGGCATCCCGTTCCCATTGCAGTCCGGGTCGCATTCATCGGGAACGTCGTTGCCGTCACAATCCTCCGAACGACCGGCCAGCAGATCACATTCGTCCGGAATGGCGTTCGCGTTGCAGTCCTCGCTCGTTCCCGTGCCCACGTCGCAAAGGTCGATCGTGCCGTTCGCGTTGCAGTCCTCACTGAAACCCCGAAAGATGTAGACCGCGCCGGCCGCGGGCTCATGCCCGCTGTCGTTGCGCGCCCCGATGAAGGCGTAGTTCCCGTCCAAGGCAAGCGCCCCGCCGAAATACTGGGGTTGGTTCGCGGCGTCCGAAGCGGTCAGATGGGCTACCGCCCTGGGCTCCCAGACGCCGGTGGTCCGGTTGTAGCGAAACAGATAGGCATCGCCGGGCGGTGCCGGACCAAACAGACGATTCGGCGCTCCGATCAGCGCCAGGTCACCGCGGACAGATACCGCGGTGCCGAACCGAGCCAACTCCTCCGCTCGTGGTGGGGTGAACTTCGCTTCTTCGTGCCACATCCCGCTCCTCACGTCGAAACGAAAGGCATACGCCGCCCCCACACTACTGAGGCCGGACACATCGACGCTGGACGCCCCAATGAGCAACACGTCACCGTCGAGCGAGACCGCGTTGCCGAACTGCATTCCGCATGAATTGACACCGTCGGCGTCGGAGGCGAACAGCTTTTGCACCTGCTGCCACTGATCCGAAGCGGCGTCCCGACGATAGACGAATACCGACCCGTCCAGGCACAGGGGGTTGTTGGGGTTGAACGAATCACCCGATGCGCCGACGGCGGCCACGTTCCCACTCAGCGATAGGGCCTGCGCGAAGCGAAATGCCGGATCGGAAGGGATCAGCTTCATCTCGAATTGCCACTGCGACGTCGTCGCATCGTACCGGTAGACGTACGCCGCCCCGCCGTTCGGCTCGGCACCGTCGGCCAAGGCGGCCCCCACCAGCACCGCGTCACCGCTCACGGCGACCGTGACGCCGAAGCGGTCCCCCGCCGCGCCGTCCGGCGCCGTCAGCTTCGCCTCCTCGATCCACGTGCCCGAGCCGGCATCGAACCGGAACACATAGGCGGCACCGTTACGATCACAGGGCGTGAGGGTTGACTCCGAACATTGCGGTGCCCCGACGACGATCACGTTTCCATCGACGCCAACAGAGACTCCAAAGAAATCCTCTTGTGCGGAATCCGACGGGGTCAGCCGTGCTTCCTCACGCCACATCGCGCCGTCGAAACGGTAAACGTACGCCACGCCCGAGTTGCAATCCGGATTCCCGGGACACGCGTCGTCCTCACCGGGCGCGCCGACGACCGCAAGGTCGCCGCGCAGCGCCACCGCTGCCCCGAAGATATCACCGTTTTCCGGAATGGTTCCGACCAGCTTGCGGTGTTCCGTAGGCTCACATGCCGCCCGCGAGGGCGGCGGACCGATCCCGATCCCGAACACGACAACACTGATGGCCAAGAATAGGCTTCCCCCATGCTGGTTATGTGACATGGCGCTTCCCCTGTATCCTTGAACCTCTCCCGTCATAAGGAAATGGAGACACACGCGACGCGGAAGAAGACCTGGAAGGCGAAAGGCGACGCAGTCTCCGGCCCTTGCTCCTATGGCGGTTATTCTAACAGATGATAACGCCCGTTACAACGCCTGGAATACAGGATCGATCCTGCTCCAGGGTGCCGAGACAGGCGAGAGACCGAGGAATCTGTTGGGGGGCTGACGGCGCCGGCGGGGACATCTCCGGCGGCAGTGCGTTGTGCCGCAGCTTGCCGTTTCCGCTCCCGGCCGTGTCGGCGCTAGATCGCCCGCATCCGCTCGATCAAGGTCGTGATCGACGCCCAATTGATGCCGTTGTAAAAGCCAAGGCTCCGAGGTCCGTCGGCCAGCCGAATCGCCGTCGCGACGGGGATCCAGGGGAAGCATGCGTGATCAACGCCCAGCTGTGCCATGGGGACGCACTCCCGCAGCGATCGGGCGGTATCGGCGACACTCCGAACCGATTCATGGCTTGCTATGCTCGACTGGGAGCCGTTCCCGGTCGAGGTGTTGCCCGAACCCCTGCGCGCATTTGTGGCGCAGACCGCGGAGGCCATCGGCTGATCGCGCTGAAGGTTGCTGGAGTGCAACCGGATGTGATGACGATGCGAAGGCTGGAAACCTTGCCGGATCTGATTCGCAAATGTCTCGCAAGAGCGGGGCTGCTTGACGCCGGGCGATTCGGTTCAATCAAGTCCATAACCGGGCATCTTGCCGACTTCGAGCAGGCGCTGCGGGATGGAGGAGCCGCATCGGATTACATTCGAAAGACGCTCTACCGGATCCGGAGGACGCGCAACCCGTTGGGAAAACAGGGACGTCCGGCGGTTCGACCGGCATGACCGCGCACCGCGCCGCACACGGTGACACCGCGCTGTCATCACCCCCAAGGGGATTCGAACCCCTGTTGCCGGCATGAAAAGCCGGTGTCCTAGGCCTCTAGACGATGGGGGCGCTCTTTGCTTGCGGGCCGAAGTGCCCGTGGACCGGCGTGGGCAGCGACCCGCGGGGCGGCAATGTAGCGAACCGGCACCTTTTCGTCAAACCGATCACGCCGTTGATGCGGGACACGTGGTGTTTCATGAGCGAACCCGGCGGCTTTCCCCGGGGACGATGCAGGACAAACGGTTCCGACGGAGCCGGGAAGGAGACGCTTGCAAGAATCTCCATGCGGCGGGGACAACGGGCGAAATCCAGCCTACGATTCCCCGGCACGGGCACTCCCGCGCCGGCCTCCCCACGTCACAGCACCAGGCGGATCAGAAGCAGCGTGGCCAGACCGAGCGCGGCGGTGGAGGCAAGCCCTGCGGCCAAGGCCCGCCCGCCGACGGTCGCAAGCTGACGAAGGTTGACTTCCAGCCCGATCGCTGCCATCGCCAGCGTCAGCAGCAGCTTTCCGCAGGTCGTCAGCGCATCGCGCACCGAGACGATCAGAGGCTCTCCCATGCCGAAAGTCGCATTCGCGGGGAAATGCAGGGCAGGGATCCATCCCAGCGTGTTCAGGGCGGCCAGGGTGAGAAAACCCCACACGAACCAGGGAACCAATCGGGCGTAATGAAAGGCCAACTCGTTCTTCGACCCGGATCGGGAACCGACCGTTTTGCAGTACCAAAGCGCCGTGAAAAACACGAGCGGCGCCAGACACGCGACGCGGACGAGTTTGACGAGCGTCGCCAGCGCTCCTGCTTCCGGACTGAAGGCGTACCCCGCCGCCACCACCTGCGGAACGGCGTGGATCGAGCTGCCCGCCCACAGACCGAACGCGCTGTCGCTCAGGGAGAGCCACGTCCCCAGCAGCGGCCAACTCAGCATCGACGCCAGTCCGAACAGGTTCACGGCGCCCACGGAAAGAGCCACATCCTCATCCTTCGCGTCGATCAGCGGCGCCACGGCCACGATGGCGCTGTTGCCGCAGATGCCGGTTCCGGCCCCCAGCAGCCAGGCCGTCTTGGAACTCAGCCCCATCCGCCGCCCGATCCAATAGGTGGCTGACAGCGCAAAGCCGATCCCGCACAGCGTGACGAGGATCACCCATGCCCCCACCGAGGCGAGATGTTGCATGTTCAAACCGGCGCCCATGCACACGATGGCCGGCGGAATGGCACGCTTGACTGTTTTCTTGCAGCCGGTCTTGATCGTGTCCGGCAGCCGCAGCGTATTGCGAAGGATCAGCCCCGTCACGATGGCGAGGATCGCAGCGCTGATCGGATGACGGATCCCGCCCGTTTCCGCCGGGATCGTAAACGGCGCAAACGGAAGAACGTGTAGGACGTAGGCGCCCGCCGCCACCCCGATCGCGGCCAGAACGCCCGGACGCAGGCGGGCGCGCTGGCGCTCGGCCCGGTCGGCGTCCACCGCCCGTTGAACGAGCGGTTCGAGGATCCCCTCCATGCTGCCCAGCGATTCGGCGGCCTCGGGCGTGAATCCCCCCCCGTAATGCACCGGCACGGCGGGCGTCACCACCGGTTCGAACACACCCTCCATGCAACCGAGGGAAAGAAACGCCTCGGCGCTGAGCGATGGCGCCGGCCCAAGACCGGACGGAACGCTCGTCGCAACGCGCGATTCTGCGGCGGTGTCCGCGCTCATTGGGTGCCTGCTTTCAGATCCCGCTTCCCAGGCTGTGTTCGACAATCATCGGTCGGAACTCGCCCACCGTCCGATCGGTCAGTGAGTACGTATCCATCCGCAACAAAGGCGGGGAGTAGATGTGCAAGGTGATCAGGTCCGTGCCCGCCGCCTGGAGGTTCGACACCTGGTGGATGTCCGCGTCCTGCGAGGCGCGCACCGTTCCCGGCGGCAGCGTTGCGGACGACACGGGGTGGATCAGTCCGCTGGGCGTGAAGTCGAACACCGTTTCCGTCGCCGTCCCCCTGAGAATCCGGAATCCGCACGTCGAGCCGGCGTGGTTGTGAATCGGACTGCGCTGCCCGCTCCGCCAGCACAGGATCAGGACGTGATACCACGGACCGTCGCGCATCAGATTGCGAAGGTAGCGATCCTCCGAGAACCGAACGAAGTCGCGCACGTCGTCTACGCGAATCTCCAACTCCGCGAGAAGAGATTGAAGCGTGTCGATCGAGGCCCGCTCCGTCAGGCCGTCCAGATAGGCGAACAGATCGTTGAGTCGATCCGTCGTGGTGGGTGTATTCATCTTCGTATCCAAGCGGCGCGGGGTCGTACGGATTGAGATGAACCGTGCACGGATCGAACGAATCCTCCGTCCGGGGGAGCCCCGCCGCCCCGACCTCGCGCCGAAGGACCGAGACCGGCCAGCCCGATACATGCATTTCGACCGCACAACCCGTCCCTGTCAAGCGGAATCTTCGCGCTTTCCCGCATTCGTTTGCGTCCCTCCCGTGCCGCTCGTACCATGCCCCCGGTTCCGCCCTGTGAAATCGGGGCGCAGACGAGCGGATGGACATGCCCGAAGAACTGTCCCGATGGGTCCGGCAGGCTGCCGGCAAAACCGTCCTCGTGATCGGGGATCTCATCCTCGACCGCTACCTCTACGGCGATGCCGAGCGCATCAGCCCGGAAGCTCCCGTCCCCGTCTTGCGGGCCGTGGAACGCCGCGAGGCCGTCGGCGGAAGCGCCAACGTCGCCGCCTGCCTGCGGGCGCTGGGATGCCGCGTGCGATGCTGCGGCCTCGTCGGGACGGACCGCCACGGACGGCGACTCACGGAGTTGCTCGAGGCGATCGAGGCGGACGCCTCCGCCGTGATGACCGTCTCCGATCGACCCACGACCGCCAAGACCCGCTTCGTCGGTCTCGCCCAGCATCGACACCGACAGCAGTTGTTGCGCGTCGACGAGGAGGAAACCGAGCCGCTCGATGCGCCCGCCATGGAACGCCTCATCGAACGCGCCCTCCGCGCCGTCCGCGACGCCGACCTGATCTGCCTGGAGGACTACGACAAGGGCGTGGTGAGCGAGCCGATGGTGGCGGCCGTCGTTTCGGTCGCGCGATCGGCGGGCAAGCCCGTCCTGGTCGATCCCGCCCGCCTGTCCGATTATCGCCGATACGCCGGTGTCGATCTCCTGACACCCAACCGCGACGAGCTTTCCCTCGCGGTGGGGCGGCGACTGGAATCGGTCGAGGACGTCGCGCGAGCCGGTGCGGAGCTGATCGCCCGGCTCGACGTCAAGGCCCTGGTCGCCACCCTCGATCGCGAGGGCGCCGTCCTCGTGGAACGGGACCGCTGGCGGCACGTGCCCACCCGACCGCGAAGCGTCTACGACAACACGGGCGCGGGCGATGCCGTGCTGGCCGCCCTCGCCGCCGCCCTCGCCGCCGGGGCCGATCTGGACGCCGCCGTCCGCCTGGCCAACGTCGCCGGCGGGCTGGAGGTGGAAAAGTTCGGCTGCGTACCCATCCCGGCCGAGGAACTGCTCGCCGAACTCCGCCTCGACGACCGCCGTCGCAACGGAAAACTT
>CAZNQN010000138.1:0-2757 GCA_964574925.1 uncultured Phycisphaeraceae bacterium
GGGCGAAGGCGTTGGGGTCGGTTTCTGCTCCGTCTTTTCTGAAGAGGCGGCGGGAGAGGGGGATGAAGGGGGCGTCGATTTCGCCTTTGCCTTTTCGTCTTTCAGGGAAGGTTCCGCCGCCCGCGCGGGAGCGCTCGTCATGGTTTGCTGTTGCTCGTCCACATCCGGCGAAACAGGCTTCGATTCCTCTTCGCCGGCGTGGGTCACCGAGAGATGCTCGACCTTGAACGCTTCGAGAAGGTGACGGATCTCGTCGGGTTCCGAATCGGTGCGCAGTTCGATGACGACTCGCTTGAGGGCGCAATCCGCCTCGATGGCGTCCAGATCGGGATCGGACGACAGAACGGTCCCCACATCAGCCAGCTTGTTGTGGATGATGAACGCCTGGATCGGCGCCTCGTCGAACCCGTCCGGGAACTCGAACGTGATCCGCAACACGCCGTCCCCGCCCCCGTAGCCGACGGATGCCGGCGCTTCGGGGGGCTCCCCCTCATGAGAGGGACGCTCATCACCCGCGTGGGAGGCTTCGGCGGTCTCCTTGTTTTCCGACGCTTCGCAGGATGTCGCGGGCGCCGACGGCGATGTCGTCCATCGCTCGAGCTGCCCGATGATTTCGTCCGGCCGGCAATCCTCGATCGTGCCGCCGCGAATACGGTCGATCACGGAGCGGAGCTGGTCCACGGCGCGGAACACGACGTTCATCAGATCATCATCGAGCGCAAGCGCTCCGCAGCGCAGCCGATCGAACACGGTTTCCAGATTGTGCGTCAGCCGGTTCATGCCCGTCAGACCGGCCGCCCCCGACGCGCCCTTGATGTTGTGCGCGCAGCGGAAGACCTTGTTGAGCACGTCCGGGTCGTCCGGATGCTCCTCCAGTTTCAGGAGCCCCTCATTGATTTCCTCGATGGCCTCGGTGGTGGTTTCGATGAAGAGCGTGGCGAGGTCCGGGTCATCGAAGATTTCACTCTGGATGACGCTGCCCGTGTCGCCTTCTGTGCCTTCCGTCACAGAAGATTCCGTCTCGCGTGGCGGGGTTGCTTGGTCGTCGTCCGTTTCCGTTGCGGAAGGGCTGGCCGGATTCGCAGAATCGTCACCCGCAGCGCTTCCGCTCGCGTCATCCGCCGCTTGTCCGTCTTCCGGTTCGCCTGCGGTGCCCTTTTGTTCCAGAATGCGGTCCAGGGCGGCGAGCACGTCGTCCAGTTCGACCGGTCCGGACGAATCGTCCGCCAGCTCCTGGACGAGCGCCTTGAGCCGATCGAACACCACGAACAGCGTCTCAATGCCGTCACTGTCTAGCGTTCGCTGTTTCATCCGTAGCTGGTCGAAGAGGGTTTCCATGCGATGCGTCAACTCTTTGATGCGGTCGAACCCGAACGCCGCGGCCAGTCCCTTCAGACTGTGAGCCGCCCGGAACATGGTGTTCATCCGGTCCTCGTCCTCGGGCGTATTGAGGGAGAGGACGCCCGATTCCATCTGCGACTCGAATTCCATCAGCCCCGCATCGAGCATCTCCAGATACTCGGGGGCTTCGTCCAGGAATCCGGCCAGCAGTTCCGGCGTGATTTCGATCGAACTTCCCATGAGCTTGCGTGCCTATGTTCTTGCCGCGGTCGTCGCCTTCGACCGGACCGGTTTCCGGTAGACGTTGGGGCCGCAGTATTCCAGGTCCACCGCATCAGCCAGTTCCTTCTGCCCCCGAATGGGATCGACGTCGCCGACGATCAGCGTTCCATCCGGCGCCACGGAGCAGATCACATTTTGCAGAACACGCTTTTTCATCGGCGTGTCGAAATACATGAGCACGTTGCGCAGAAACACAAGATCGAAATTCTTTTCTGGGAACGGATCCCGAAGATTATGAAACCGAAAGTTGACCATTTTTCGGAGATGCGGTTTCAGGACATACGACTCGCCGTCTTGGTCGAACCACTTCCGGCGCATCGCGGGCGACACTTCCCCCACGGCGTAGTCGTTGTATCGGGCGTTCTTTGCGTGTTCCAGCACGCGAGGACTGATGTCGCTTCCGATGATCGTCACGCGCCACGGGCCCTTCGTACAGAGATCCTCATGCAGGCAGATCGCCATCGTGTAGGCTTCCTCCCCCGTGGAACACGCGGCACTCCACACGCGGACGGTTTTCGCCTTGCCGTCTTTCCGCTTGACCAGTTCCGGAATCCATGTTTCGCGGATGTACTTCCATAAGCGTTCATTGCGAAAGAAGTACGTCTCGTTGGTGGTCACGGCTGAGAGGAAATGGGGAAGTTCGTCCTCGCAGGACTTCGGATCGCAGAGCAGTTTGTAATAATCGCTGTAGCTGCTCAGATTCAGGGCCTTCAAGCGTTTTCGAAGGCGGTTGCTCAGCAGTGTCAGTTTCGTTTCCGGAAGGTGAATGCCGGTCCGCTCATAGATCAATGCGGCCATTCGTTTGAATTCCGGCAAGGTCAGCTTCTTCAGTTCCATCGAAAGGTTTCCTGCTCGGTCGGGGCGCTTGGCTCGGCGCCGGGACCTTACGGTTTCTTATGTCTCGTCGGCGTCTGTGCCCGTTCCGCCTGCGAAAACCTTCTCCACGTCCAGCAGGATCAACAGGTGATCGTTGACGTTGACCAGACCGCGCACGTATTCCTTCCCCACACCGGCCATGCCCGGCGGGGCCGTGTCGATCTGGGCGGATTGGATTCGCAACACTTCCTCTACGGCGTCCACCATCACGCCCATCGTCTTGCCGTCGACGTTCAGCACGATGATGCGGGAATCATC
>CAZNQN010000138.1:2767-6814 GCA_964574925.1 uncultured Phycisphaeraceae bacterium
TCCGTCTGCTCGGCGACCGGAAGACCGAAGCGGACGCGCAGGTCGAGCACGGGGATCACGTTGCCGCGCAGATTGATCAAACCGCGCACATACGGTGGAACTTGCGGCATCTCCGTGATCCGGCCGATCAGGATGATTTCCTGGACGTGGTGAATGTCGACGCCGTACGTTTCGTTGGCGAGGCGGAAGCTGACGATCTGTAAGGTCGGTCCCTGTTCCCGACCCGGTTCGTGTTCGGATGGGACTGTGCGGGAATCCGATTCCAGGTTTGCCGTCGTCACCCCTTGATCTCCCTTGCGATCGACGAGGAAAGGTCGTCTCGTTCCGGACGGAAACGCCCCCGGCGGCGTGCGGGACGCCGCGGTCTCCACGCAAGCCATCCGTCCGGCTGCGGCACGCACATGCCTGATAAAACAATGCCGGACGGCGGCGTACAGCCAACGTCCACATCGGGAACCTCGACCGCCCGCTTGAGCTTGCAATGGGCTATGGAATGTTACCGGACCTCCTCCGGCGTTCCGGGCGGAATGAGGCTTGCGTGACGGTCGGACAAGGGCACATTCTCTTCTGCGATTCGGGGGTTTTCCCGAAACCCGCGCGGTCTCATTCGAACGGCGGCATCCGCCGATCGGAGTGATTTCAGAAGCGAACATTCCGCACCGATACGTTCGAAGGCGTCGATGTTCCCTTCGGGCTGAACACGACACGGCCGAACAGGATTCCCCGTTGCCGGACAACGGGCACCGAGTGAGGAGACCAGGCGACTCATGGACGTTCGCTACATCAATCCGTTCGTTCGATCGATCTGCAACACCTTCGAAACGATGTGTCACCTGAAGGTGGGCATCGGCAAGCCGCAACTGAAGACGTCGGACGATCCGGCCTCCGACGTGTCGGGCGTGATCGGGTTCTCGGGAGACGCGGCGGGGAGCGTGGTGCTGCATTTCGACTTCGACGTGGCGTCGAAGATCGCCACCGCGTTCGCCGGCACGGAGATCACCAAGGATCACCCTGATTTCGCGGATGCGATCGGCGAGCTGGCCAACATGATCGCGGGCGGTGCCAAGGCGCAGTTCGAAGGGTTGAGCATCGGCATTTCGCTGCCCAACGTGATCATCGGGCCGAACCACAACGTATCCGCGTCGAAGTCGTCGCCGCGGATCGTGCTGCCGTGTCGCACCGAGGCCGGGGAGTTCTTCGTCGAGGTCGGCATGGAGCTGTCCAAGCGTCCCAGCGGACAGACGAGTGCCGCCGTAACAGGAGCCGCAACGTGAAGATCCTCCTTGTCGACGATTCGCGAACCATCCGCAACATCCAGAAGAATGTCCTCAAGCAACTCGGACACGAGGACGTGCTGGAAGCCGAGGACGGCGTCAAAGCGCTGGAGATCCTCGCGGCGCAGCGACCGGACCTGATGCTCGTGGACTGGAACATGCCCAACATGGACGGGATCACGCTGGTGCGCAAGGTGCGCGAAACGGACAAGACGTTGCCCATCATCATGTGCACCACCGAGGCGGAAAAAAGCCGCGTCCTCGAGGCGATCAAAGCCGGCGTCAACAACTACGTCGTCAAGCCGTTTACGGTGGAATCCCTCGGCGAGAAGATCTCCCAGACGATGGCCAAGCTGGCACGCGCCGCTCGATAGGAACCCGTTCCGAAGGCCGCGTCGCCCGGCAGGGCGGGGGGCACCGTGACGGGGACGTCACTTCGAGGCGGAGCGCTTCGGCACAGATGAACGGCGCTCGATGGCCCCCGCACTGAGCGGCAATCCCGTCGCCTCGTCGATCTCGGGCGGATGCTCTTCCACCTTCCTCTTCATCACCCGCCCCACTTTGAATTTGACCGTCCGGCGGGAGGGCACCATCACCTTATCGAGCGTCTTGGGGTTCTGGGCCCGTCGCGGGCCGCGGGTCCGGCTCTCGAACACGCCGAAGTCCCTGAATTCCAAGCGGTTGCCTTTGCTCAGCTCCTCCACGATGGCATCGAGGAACGCCTGGACGATCCGCTTGACGAGAACCCGCTTGCAATCCTGTTCTTCGGCGATGCGCTCGATGAGGTCCTTCTTGGTGACGGTGGCCATGGCTGTCTCTTGGTTCGGGGCGGTTTCCGGCGGGTCGGCCGAGTCGAAGATCGACCGCGCCGGGATCAGAGGGAAACGCGGAGGCGCCCGATGCCGCCGGAACGCCCGCCAGGGCTCGGCGGTTTCTCGCCCGACTCCTTCCCGCCTCGAGAATGTAAACCATGCTAGTAAAAGGACTTGTGAGATGCAAGAACTCGAGCGGGGCGGGCGGGGGCGGAGCGGTCGAGGTTGACGTCGACCGCTCTTAACGGGTCGTCCGACCGCGGCGGACGGACGAAAACCGCCGGTAGTACTCCCGCTCGGGATTGCGGGGAGAAAGGCCCTGGAAGTCGAGAATCGTGACGTCGTAGGCGACCTCCTCACGAACCGGGCCGGAGGAAACGGTTCCGGGCCAATCGTTCCGCGGAAAATCCACCTCTTCCCACCCGGTCGGTCGGGGATCGAAAATCAGGTGGCTTTCCGGAAGGAGTCCGCGCTCCGCCCACGCTTCGCCTTCCCAGTCCGCCGGCCGGGTCGCCCCGGCACAGCCGATCAGCCCGACGAGCAGCGTCACGCTGAGCGCGAAGCACCCTGCGGTTTTCGGCACGCGTACGCCCATGATCTTCCTTCCCCCACCGGGCCTTCGTCGAAACACGGATGGTCCGGCTCGAAACTCGCCACATTATACGCGCGCCGATCACCCGATTTCTCCGGCTTCTCTTTCTTCACGCCACGGACCGGTTCCAGTCCCGGATCACCCTTCCGATAAAAAGCCTTATGGATCCTCACGCAGGGGCGGGGCGTCTTCGAGAAGTCAGGGGAAGCGGGTAAGCGGCGTTCCGTTTGCCGGTGGCAGCTCCGCCTTTCCTCCCTCGTTCGCCCCCGCGGTCGCACAGGCATGGCCCCGCTCCTTTCCCACTCTGCCGTCTTCGGGGCGTGCGGGAGAGACCGGCACGCCTTGCGGTTTCGCCGGGACGCGGCTAGGAACACCCCCATGAGCGGAGGGACGATGCTCATCCTGGGACTCGTGTTGGGGGCGGTTGTCGGGGCGATCCTCGTCTTCGCCCTGCTGACGCTGCGCCGACGGACGGACCTGGAAACGGCCGGCCTGCTCCAGGAAAAAACGGAGCAGGAGAAAAAGGCCGAGCTCGAAGCCGTTCTGGCGGAGATCAAAACCGCCTTCGCCGCCCTTTCGCGGGAGGCCCTCGCTCACAATACGGACGACTTCCTCAAGCTTGCAAAAACGAAACTCGATCACCAAGCTGCGGAAAACGAAAAAACCCTCGAACACAAGAAGAAGCTCATCGACCTGCGTCTCGAGGAGATGGGCCGCAAACTGGCCGACCTCAACCGGCTCATGCAGGAGATGGACAAGGACCGCCGCTCTTCCCTTGCCTCGCTCAGCACGCAGATCGAGAAAACAACCCAGGCCGCGCAACGACTCAGCGAAACGACCTCCAAGCTGCGCGAAGCGCTGGCCCATCCGCAGCAGCGCGGTCAGTGGGGAGAGCGGATGGCGGAGGACGTGTTGCGCGCCGCCGGTCTGGTGCCCGGCATCAACTACGTCAAACAGGAATCCCTGGAAGGAAGGACCCGCCCCGACTTCACCTTTCTGCTCCCCGGCGAGCGCAAGGTCCACATGGACGTCAAGTTTCCGCTGGCCAACTACCTGAAGCTCCTGGAAGCCGCGGACGAGGAGTCACGGGAATCGGCCACCCGCCAGTTTCTCCGTGACGTGCGCGACCGGATCAAGGAAGTGACCAACCGCGACTACATCGATCCCGCAGCCGGCACCGTCGATTACGTCCTGGTCTTCATCCCCAACGAGCAGATCTACCAGTTCATTCACGAGCACGATCCCGGCCTGATGGATGAGGCCATGCGCTTGAAGGTCGTCCTCTGCTCGCCGCTGACGCTCTACGCCATCGTTTCGGTGATCCGCCAGGCCATGGACAATTTCCACCTGGAGCAGCGTTCCCGTCAGA
>CAZNQN010000139.1:0-3733 GCA_964574925.1 uncultured Phycisphaeraceae bacterium
GTTCATGGGAATGGAAGGAGCATCCTTACGCAATCATGGCCCGGTCGCTTCCCCCTCAGATTCGGTACAGATCGAGTAGCGATCCATCGCGCGGGCGAAAGCCCGCGGCTCGGAACAAAAAACAAGCAACGTCGGATCGAAGAGGGGTCATTGCCCCCTTTGCCGAGTGAAGCACCACAATCGGAAGCGCCGCTCACCGGAAGCGCCTCTCATCCTATCGGACACGTGCCGACCGGCTCCAGCGCGGATCGGAGGGGTCCGGGCGCCGGTCCGGAGGCGGCTCAGCATCCCAAATGATCGCGCAGGTAGTCCAGGCAGCGCGACTTGTCGATCCGGATTTGCGATGCATCGTCCCGGTTGCGGACCGTCACCGTTCCGTCCTCTTTCGTTTGTCCGTCGATGGTGAAGCAAAACGGCGTGCCGGCCTCGTCCATCCGCGCGTACCGCTTCCCGATCGACTGTTTGACGTCGTACTGGCAGGGGTAGTGCCGCTTCAGCTCGCGGAAGATCGGCTCGGCGAGGTCCGGCAAACCGTCCTTCGCCACCAGCGGGAAGACGGCCGCCTTGATCGGCGCCAGCCGCGGGTGGAACTTCATGAACTCCGGACTGGCGCGGTTCTCGTCGCGGGTGTACGCCTCGCAGATCACGGCCAGGGCGAACCGGTCCACGCCCGCCGACGGCTCGATCACATAAGGGATGAACCGCTCCCGCCGCTGATCGTCGTAGTAAGTCAGGTCCTTGCCGCTGTGCTGCTGGTGGGCTTTCAGGTCGAAGTCCGTGCGGTTGGCGATCCCCTCCAGCTCCGAGACGCCGAAGGGAAAGGCGTACTCGACGTCGGCGCAGGCGTCGGCGTAATGGGCCAGCTCGTCGGGGTCGTGGTCGCGCAGCCGCAGCTTGTCGCTTTTCAGCCCCAGCGCCACGTACCAGCGATGCCGCACGTCGCGCCAGTATTCGTACCACATGGGCGCCTCGGACGGATGGCAGAAGAACTCGATCTCCATCTGCTCGAACTCGCGCGAGCGGAAGGTGTAGTTGCGGGGGTTGATCTCGTTGCGGAAGCTCTTGCCGATCTGCGCGATGCCGAAGGGCAGTTTCACCCGCGTGCTGTCCAGCACGTTCTTGAAGTTGACGAAGATGCCCTGCGCCGTCTCCGGCCGGAGGTAGGCAAGACTGGTCGAATCCTTGAGCGCCCCGACGTGCGTTTCGAACATCAGGTTGAACGCACGGGGTTCGGTAAGCTGACACTTTTCATATCGACCGACGGTCATGCTGGGTTTCAGCGGGCAGGGGTTCTCGTCGAGCTGATCGGCGCGGAATCGCCCTTTGCAACCTTCCGTTTTGCAGTCCACCATCGGGTCGGAGAATCCGCCGACGTGTCCGGAGGCCTCCCACACCTTGGGGTTCATGATGATGGCGCAGTCCACGCCCACCATCTGGTATTCCCGCCCGTTTGGACCGGGCGGTGGATTGCGCACGCAGTCGTTCCACCAGGCGTCCTTGATGTTCTTCTTCAGCTCGCACCCCAGCGGGCCGTAGTCCCAGAACCCCCCGATCCCGCCGTAGATCTCGCTGGAACCGAAGATGAACCCGCGCCGCCGGCAGAGGGCGACGATTCGTTCCATCACGTCCGTTTGCGTACTCATCGAACCTCGCTTCTTTTTTTCCTTTTATGTTGTTTTGAGCTGAGATTATTGTTTATTTGCCCCTGCACGCCCTCGCCAACGATCGGCAAGCCAAAAGAACATAGCGGACCAAGCGAGCAATACAAGGACCGCGACCAGGTCAACTTCGCGCCCCAAGTCAAGCGCCACGCAACTTGCGCCCAATGCCCAGAAAAAGGCAAGCAATCCGCAAACTCGAAACAGCCCTGCAAACAATGACTTTATGTCCTCATATGGAGTCGTATTGGCGGATGATGAAACGCTCAACTCGAGGGGATGTCCGCACCGGGGACACGCTTTCGCTTTTTCGCTACAGGCATTTTCACATTCCGAGCAGTATATGAGAACCATCAGGGATCGTCCTCAGGGCGTTTCTAAAAACTGCAGGCGGCGCTTTCCCCGTTGGATACGGAAGGAGTATCGTGACATCGCGCGGGCTGAAGGCCGCGGCTCAGAACGACGTCGCCCTTCTTCTCTTGGCTATTCGTCATCCGGCGTTCTTCCTTGAGCAACACCATGCTATAGACTCGCAACGCCGCAACCGAGCCGCGACCGCGGAACTGAGCCGCGACCGTGAGGGAGCGGTCATCCGAACATCGAACAGCGAATGAAACAGACAACGAAAAAACGCTCGCGAGCCGGCTTCGATAATCCGTTCATTCTTCATTCGCTATTCCGAATTCAGCATTCTTTCTGAGCCGCACTCGCCAGCCCGTGCCTGTCTGCGTGCGACGCACAGGCAGGCGTGCAGGCACGCACGCGGACAGGTGAGGGAGCGGTTCCTGGAACGCGCCCATGGCCTGCGTCCGCCGCCCGGATCGACCCGCGCGCGACACGCAAAGGCTCACACACACGACGCCCCCGTTCCCATCCTGATTCCTTCGGACGAAAACGATGGGCTCCCTTACAGCAAACCGGCCCCGAACGGCGCATCGTCGTCGAAAGGATCCGGCGGAGGCGGCGCGGGCGATTCCTCCTCCTTGCGCTGCGGCGGAGGGGACGGTTCCGCCGGTTCGGCGGGCGTCGAGGACGGCGCCGGCGAAGACGTCGGTTCCAGACCGGCCCCGAACCCGGACGACTCCTCCGTGTCTTCCGTCGCGTACCGTTCCGGCTCCTCCCGCGGTGGTCGTTCTTCGGTGATCGTGTCCACGCCCCCGGAGGACGGTTCCGCCGCCGGTTGCGCCGGTCGCTCCTTGCGTTCTCCGCCCCGGCGTCCGCGATCCCGCCGACGTCGCCGGTGTCGGCCTCCCCGTCCGCCCGCATCTTCCCGCTGCTCGCCGCGGGATCGTTCCCCCTGTCCGGAGGAACGTCCTCCCTGCTTCAGGTCGGCGATGATGGCGTCATAGTCGCTGATGCTTTCTTCCATCGTCTCCCCGACGGGTTGTTCGGCGGGTTGTTCGCTTGCTTCGGATTCGCCCAGCCCGTAGGCCACCTCCGGACCCGCCTCCTCGCACGCCCGACGGTACGCTTCCAGCACGGCCGTCTGGATCTTGTGCCGAAACGGCGCCGTGGTCGGATGGGCGACGTCGCGATGGGCCTTTTCCCGCCCGTTGGCGTCGGCGGGGATGGTGGCCGGCGGGAGCTTCGCCCCGCATTCGTTGCAGTACTTCGCCCGCAGATGGTTCTGCGTCCGGCATTTCGGGCATGATGTGGACAGCTTCCGGGAGGGCATGGCCACGAACAGCCCGTTCGTCCCCTCCACCACCTTCACGTCGCGCACAACGAACTCGGCGTCGAACGTGACGCTGCACACAGCCTTGAGGCGCTCCTTGTTGTCTTTGACCAGTCTGACTCGAACGTCGGAGATTTCCATTCAACACTCCTCGTCTTTCCCAGCGTCCGCCTCCACCGGAGCCGGCACCACCGTCACCCGCACGTCGGTTTTGCACGCCGCGACCCGCCGGGCCGTTTCCCTCGCCGATTCCTCCGCGTCGAATGCCCGATACAGGGTGCCGCCGGCTCCGCTGACCCGCAACGGTCCCAAACCCTCTTTCTCCAGTTCCCGATGCATCCGCGCCGCCTCCGGCGCGACGCGGAACACGATCGGCTCCAGGTCGTTGAACGTCTTCGGC
>CAZNQN010000139.1:3743-6813 GCA_964574925.1 uncultured Phycisphaeraceae bacterium
CATCCACGCCTCGGCGGAGGCGGCTGAACCGATGAATGCTTCCCGTTCCTCCGCCACCTGCCGCGGCGTCGTGACGGGGTGCTCGTCCCACGCCGCGTACACCGCCCGCGTAGACACCTCGATCCCGGTATGGACGAGCATCACCCACCCGGACCACCGCATCGACACCGGCTCGACCCGCTCACCCCGGCCGCTCATCCGCGCCGCCGGAAGATGAAAGAACACGGGCACGTCCGATCCGAGCGCCGCCCCGATTCCCGCCAGCTCGCGCCGATCGTATCCCATCCGCCCCACGGCATTGAGAAGCCGCAGCACCGCGGCCGCGTCGCTGCTCCCGCCGCCCATGCCGCTTCCGACCGGAATCCGCTTGTCCAGCCTCAGGCTCAGCGCCGACGGATCGACCCCTTCCCGCCCGGCGAGCCGCTCGACCGCCCGCCACGCCAGGTTGTCTTCCCTGGCCAGTTCCGGCACGTCGCATCGCACGGCCGGGGCTCCCGCCGCACGCGGAGCGAGCGTGACCGCGTCGTACAAGCCCACCCCGATCACCATCGATTGCAGTTCGTGATAGCCGTCGGGGCGTTTGCCGAGGACGGCGAGGGTGAGGTTGATCTTGGCCGGGGCCCGACCGGTACGAGGTCGAAAGGTCGCGGGCGGGGGCGTGGCACGTTCTCGTTTCAGGCGCTTCGTCAACACAGCAGCAGATGGGCCTTTGCGGGCACGCGACCCGCCGCGGGATTCGGTCCCGGCGGCCCCTGGATCACCGGATGTCGGATGCGTGGGCCTACCACTGCGCGCCGGACATGCCGCCCGGATCGGACGGCACGCGGAAAACGCGCGCAAGCCTTACCTTACCTTCTTCCCCGGCGAGTCTAAGAAAGCGGGTAAAGGTGTCAAGAAACGGGCCGGTCTTCCCATTCCTCCGAACCCGCAGAGGCGTGACGTGTCCTGGAAAACCAAACCCGAAAATGCAGGGGAGCGATCACCGCATCTGTCGCCGGAATGCATCATATCGCCCTTCCCGCGTTGCCGGAAAGCTGCGCGCCCGCAGATTCCGCCCTTCCGCCGGGCGACCCGAAAAGACCGTAACCCATTGAAAAATAAAAGGTTACGGAGAAACGCTCCCATTTGGCGCCGCTGGACCGCCTCCTGCATCGAGATGCGCGGACGAGGCTCCGTCGAGACGGATCTCGTATACAGGGGAGGAGGAAAGAAGCCGTATGACCGCACCCATTCAACCGGTGGGGATCCGACCGGCGACGCCGGCTGTTCTGGCGGGAACGTTATCGGGCGCCCGTCCCGCGTCGTCGACGACGTCCGCCGGACGCGCGACGCCCGGTCGTCCCGGCGTCGCGCTCCAGCAGCTTCAGGACTCCCTCGCCCGGCTGGTCAGCAACCTGGGCGGGGATGCGGCCGATCAACGGCTCATCCGCCTGCTCATCGGCCTGATCATTCTGCTGACGCTGTTGCAGGGCGGCTCCGATGCGTCTTCCTCCGCATCGTCCGGCGGTCGATCGGCCGCCTCGTCCGGTAGTGCAGGACAAGCCGATGGCGGTCTTACGCTTTTCTACAGCTCCACCCGCATCACCCTTGAACAGAGCACGACCTATATTCAGTTCTCCGATCCGGCTTCGATGCAACAACTTCCATCGCCCGATACGCCGCCGACCGGCGGACAACGGATCGACCTGAACGCCTGACGGTTCGTTGCATCCTCCCATCCCTGCCATTGTGCGGGGATTGTGCGCTCCGCAGATTCCTCGTACGCTCACCCCCGTTCGCTCGGGCTTGGGAATAGCTCTCCCCCGCCCGGGGTTGAAGAAGGGCCATGTACCGGCGCGCACAGCCTAGGGGTCGAACGGCAACTCCGGAGCTTTTGCAGCCGGCTTCTGCCACCGAGGGACCATCGGAGATGATGGAGACATCGGCAACGGTACCGCTCGAAGTGCTTCAACCCGACGCGCCCCGCGTTCGGATGCTGGGACTGGAGACGGTCTGGTTCCAGGTCGGCGGGACGATCTGCAACCTGCGATGCCATCACTGTTTCATCAGTTGTTCCCCCGAAAACGACAAGTTCGGCTTTCTCTCGCTGGAGACGGTGGCGCGGTACCTGGAGGAAGCGCGGGAGCTTGGTGCTCGCGAATACTACTTCACCGGCGGCGAACCCTTCGCCAATCCGCAGATGTGCGACATCCTGGAACGGACGCTCCGGTACGGACCCGCGACCGTACTGACCAACGCGACGTTGTTCCGCTCCAGCGTGCTGAAACGACTGGAGGCGATGCGGGCATCGGCCCCGCACCCGCTGGAGCTGCGCGTCAGCCTCGACGGCTACACCGCCGAAATGAACGACCCGATCCGCGGAGAGGGCACCTTCGACCGGGCCATGGACGGCATCTGCCGCCTCGTGGAGTGCGGGTTCCGCCCGATCATTACCATCACCCGCACGTGGGGATGCAGCGGACTCGATGACGAGGTGCTGGCGGGCTTCCGGCAGTCCCTGATCGACCTGGGATACGCCGAGCCGCGCCTGAAGGTGCTGCCCCTGTTGAAACTGGGCGCCGAGACGCAGCGCTCCGGCGGGTACGGCCGGGACGCCTGGATCACCCGCGAAATGATGGAAGGCTACGACCATCGCAACCTCCAGTGCAGCCGGTCCCGCCTCGTCACCGACAAGGGGGTGTGGGTCTGTCCGATCCTTCCGGACTCGCCGGCCGCCCGCATGGGGGACACCCTGCGCGAATCCCTGCGCGACTATCCGCTCCGCCATCACGCCTGCCACACCTGCTACCACTTCGGCGCCATCTGCTCGAACGCGACGACGGCCGCCGGCCGGGAGTGCGAAGCGTAGGGGTGCGGAGCGCGCTTTCCCCGGATGAGCATCGAGCATTCGGTCTTGGAGACATCCTCCTTGTTCGGACACTTGCCTTCGTGTAGATTGCTGTTGTTTCTCGAATCCGCCGATGCGGACGAAGGCAAGATGCGTCAGTTATTAATCACCCGTTGTGGGAGCAAGTCGTTTTCTCATCGCGTCGGCCGCTCGGTGGTACCAAATCCGGAGGATGGACGATGC
>CAZNQN010000140.1:0-6790 GCA_964574925.1 uncultured Phycisphaeraceae bacterium
GCGCATCGTCGCGGGCGATACGCGGAAAGGCTGGCAACAGTTCCGAGGCGATACGGCCCATGCGGCGCATGACCTGAGCCGGCGGTTCCATCGTCCGCTCCGCTGGCGGCGCAGCACCATCGACGATCCGGTGCGGGAGCTGGTCCGCGTGCCGCTGATGCTGGTGACGGTGGTCGGTCCGTTCACGTGGACCGACGCGCAGTGGAACAAGATCCGCACGTATTGCCTGGCGGGCGGGTCGGTCGTTTTCAGCCTGCCGGAAGGTCAGCCCGACCTGCGCAAGCAGGTCGTCGATGCGCTGCATCGGACGTTTCCCGAATACCGGCTGGCACCGCTGCCCGACGACGCGCCGGAGTTTACGGTGGAAACGGAGATCGACCCCCGGCCGGACGTCCTGGCGATGGGCAACGGGTTCCGCCGTTTCGTCTACCTGCCGCGGCGGGAGTGGTCGTGCGACTGGCATCTCTACCGATTGGAGGACCAGCCGGCGGGGTTCGCGTTTCTGTACAACCTGCTGTCGGCGAACACGGACGGCGATCCTCCGGAGAGCGCCTTTGCGCTGTCCACCTATCCGGAACGGAGCGTGCCGGCGTTCCACATGCAGACGGTGCGGATGGAGATCGGCGGCGAGGTGCCCGCCTACCCGACCGTGCTCGATCTGATGGACCGCCTCCTGCAAAGCAACTATCGCCTCGGTGTCGAGTCCGTCGAAGACGAGACGAACGCCCATCTGCTCTGGGTGAGCGTGACGGGGAAAGGGCCTGTTTCCGCGGAGGAGAAGAAACGAATCGCCAAGGCGCTGGAGGCGGGGACGTTCGTGTTCGTCGACGTGGTGAGCGGCAACGAGGAATGGGACCGCGCGACGCGGGAGGCGCTATCCTCGATCGACGGGGTGACGCTGGAGGACCTGCGGCGGACGGATCCGGTGTTCACCGGGGAGATCCCGGGGACGCAGGGGTTCGACGTGGTGGACGTGGCGTTGCGGCGGGCGTTGCACACCCGGCTGTCGCACAGCGGGCGATGCGCCCTGTACAGCGTGCGATACCGCGGCAAGCATGCCGGCGTTTACAGCGCCTACGACATCGCTTCCGGCGTGGGGTATCACCTGTTTCCGGGTTGCCGGGGCGTCATGCCGGCCGACGCCCGCAAACTGGCCATGAACGTCTTTCTCGACGCCTATCGACGGCGCGTGCAGGAGTCGCAAACGAATTGAACCGCGCGATCCTTCCAACGGCGATCCTTCTGTGGGTTTCGATGCTTCCCGATCCGGGGTCGACCGCCGCCTATGCGGAGACGGTCGTCTTCGCCGACGGGGGGTTCATGCCCGGCAAGCTGGTGCGGCAGAACCGCCGCTTCGTCTACCTGGAGACGCGCTTCGGCCTGCGGATCTACGCGAAGAAGGACGTCGTCGAGATCGTCGAGGACGAGGCGAGCGACGCGGTTCCCGAATCGACGCCGTTCGAGCAGTTGCCGCCGGCGTGGCGGGCGATCCTCAACGCCGAGGCCGACTACCGCCTGGGGCATTACAAACGGGCGATGGAGCGGATCCAGCCGTTTCTGGAGCATCCGCCCGATCCCGGCGCGAAGCGTCGCCTCGACTGGCTTTTGATCCGGCTGCTGGAACGGCAGGGCAAGTGGGCGCAGGTGGTGCGGTTGCTGAAGGAGAAACAAACGCACGGGCGTCCGGAGGAGCGCGTCCGGGCGAAGGCGCATCTGGACATTCTCGAAGCCAACCCGGATCGCAATCTTCGTTACGTGGGCGAAAAACACGCCCGCCTGTTCATCACCGACGCGGCGCTGCTGGAGGAGACGCGGCAGAAGGGGTCGTTGCAGGACGAGCGGGTGATGCGCAAGGCGCTGGAGGAATACTGCGAACAACTGCTGGTGGAGAACCGGTTCAGCATCAAGGCGTTCGCCGACAAGCTCGACGTGGACACGACCTACAAAGCCTGTCTCGCCTTCCCGCGCGCGGGGGACGTGGGCAAATACCTTCCCTACATGGAGGATCTCAAGCGGGCGGAGATCACGCTGGTCAAGGCGCAGGCCATTCTCGGTGATTACGGCAGCGCGTTCGAGCTGGATCTCGTCCGCACCGAGATCAACCATCTGCAGGACGTCCTCCTGCGCTTCGTGCGGGAGCTGGAGAAGGTGGATCCGGACAAGTTGCAGCCTGCGTTCGACGCACGGACGGGGCTGCTGACGCCGCAGGGGCGGGCGGAATGGCAGCAGCGCTGCGACGAGACGCTGAAGCTTGCCCAACCATTCCACCGCCTGCTCGAATACATGAACGAACGGATCACCCGGTATCCCGACGCGTTCCAGGATTACAAGGAGTTTCTCCATGCCGT
This sequence comes from uncultured Phycisphaeraceae bacterium, assembly GCA_964574925.1. GTDB lineage: Bacteria > Planctomycetota > Phycisphaerae > UBA1845 > UBA1845 > CAZNQN01. Next base: position 2,349 of record CAZNQN010000140.1, read on the forward strand.
CCTCAAAGATGTGGAAGAGGCCATCAAGGCCGTCAAACGCGCCCGCAACCGCACGCGCATCTGAGGCGGGCGGAGCGGCTCGACACGGGGGGCAGGTCACCGAAGGGGCATCCGCTCTTTTCCCGATCGGCTGGGAAAGACGGTCCGAACCTTCACGCGGGCTTCAATGCGCGGCTCGGAAGGCAGAAATGAAAAACGCGCCGCTGCCCGCGGCTCGGCGCATCGGCCAAGCGCATGGTCGACGACGCCCGCTGCGGAGCGGATGCCGGGACGTCCGTCGCGCCGCAATGATTCCGCTGCTTCTGCTGCTCGGGGCGAGCACGCCGGGCAAGCCGGTCTTCGATCCGGAGGTCGTGCAGCGCAAGATCCAGTCCGGCAAGATCGAGGAGGCGGTGTCCGCCCTCGAGGCGGAGGTGGATGCCAACCCCGCCCATGAGACGGCGTGGCGTCTGCTGGCGGAGGCCTACGAACGGGCGGGACGGGATGAGGAGGCGAAAAGGGCGTGGACGTCGCTGCTGCGCATCGCCCGGCAGGAATCCAACCGGCACGAGGCACGGAAGGGTATCGCCCGTCTGCTGCGCAAAGAGCTCGACGCCGAGCGGCGCAAGGACACCCAGCACGTCGCCCTTCAGCGCGACCCGTTCAAGATCGACATGCCGGAGATCGACTGGGAAGGCCTGGACGAGATCGAGGATTCGACGTACAAGCCGCCCGTTTTTCCCGGCGGACCGGAGGTTCCTCCCTTCGCGTACGAGACGGAACACTTCACGGTCTATTCCACCAACGAGCGGCTCTCGAAGGTGATCGGGGAGCGGGCGGAGATTTATCTTCGCTTCATGATCGAGCGTCTTTTCGGCGGTCGGTCCTGGGCCCTGCGGTTTCCGATCCTCGTTTACAAGGACCGCACCGATTACAACAACCACGGCGGGCCTAGGGGGTCGGGCGGCGTGACGTTCCGGCATCTGACGGGGAAGACGCGGGCGATCCTGCTCTATCAGCGAGCCGACAGCGGGCGGGGGATCTGGAAGTACGGCATCGAAAGCGTTCTGCCGCACGAACTGACCCACGCGGTCATCAACGAGTTTTTCCGCGGGCGGCGGGCGCCGCGCTGGCTGCACGAAGCCATCGCCGGACGGTTCGAGCAGACGCGCGATCATTACGGCGAGGCCGCCCGCCTTTCGCGCAAGGTGATCGCGGGCGAATACTTCCGCATGCGCGACCTGTTCAATCAGCCCGTCTATCCGAAACGGATATCGCTGTTCTACGAACAGGCGGCGGCGGTCGTGCTCTATCTGTTCGAGACCGGTCCGGAGGCGATGCACGCCTTTTTGAGCGAGCTGGCGGCCGGTCACGGGCACGATGCGGCGTGTGCGGCGGCCCTTGGGATCCCCAAGGAGCACGCCGTCGAGGAATTCGAGCGGCGGTGGGTGGAATGGATGAAACGGCTCTATGTGGCGGAGCTCGATCCCAAGGCGGACGGCACGGTGATATCGCAGGCGGCCAAGACGGACGACCCCGTGGCCCTGCCCTGGGTCAACGAGAAGGACACGATCGCGAGCCTCGAATCCTGGCGGGAGGTTCCCCTGGAGCTGGACAACTTCGTCGGCGTGGGGTCGTCGCTTCAGGACTGGACGGTGCGGGACGGGCGGTTGCTGGCCCGCCGTCCCAAGGCGGAGGGGGAAACGTTCCTGGGGTTGCGGATGGAGGAGTCGGCACCGGTCGCGGTGCGGACCACCGTCCGATGCCTCGCCAACCCCAGCGAGGGATGGTGCTGGTTCGGTTACGTCCAGCTCGACCCCGACGGGCACGACACGCGGGTGGTCGCCCTGGCGCCGCTGCGCGACAGTACCGAACAGACCGTGGTCGGCATCTGGTCCGACGATCTGGCCGTATACCTCGGCGATCAGTGCACCGGTCGGTTCCCGGCGCTTCCGTTTGCGGAGGAGTACCCCGAGATCGAATCGCCGCTTGCGCTGGTGACGGTGGGGCCGGTCTCGATCGGCAAACTGGAGATCGCACCGATCGAGAAGTTCTCCAAAAAGCCGGTGGTGGAAGCCGGCACGAAGGGACGCTCCGGACGCCGGCGTGCCAACCGCCCTCGCCGTCCCCGTCGCCGGCGGCGAAGACCGTAGGCGGGGCGCGCTCGTGACCGGGGCGGGCGGGGTCTGCCGCCGCGATCCCCGGCTTGAGGGACGGTCTTACAGGTTCTTGAGGCGCTGTTCCTTGTCGTGGGCCTGGAGGGCCTCGATCAGTTCATCGAGGTCGCCCTGCAAGATGGCGTCGAGCTTGTAGAGGTCCAGGCCGATGCGGTGGTCCGTCACGCGGTTCTGGGGGAAGTTGTAGGTGCGGATCCGTTCGGAGCGGTCGCCGCTGCCGATCATGCTCTTGCGGGCCGAGTCGCGCTGCGTGGCGATCTGTTTCTGGAAATGATCGTACAGCCGCGTCAGCAGGATCCGTCGCGCCTTGGCGCGGTTTTTGTGCTGGCTTTTCTCGTCGCGCATGGAGACGGTGATGCCGGTGTCCTTGTGCACGAGCCGCACGGCCGAGGAGACCTTGTTGACGTTCTGTCCGCCCGGACCACCCGCCCGGGAGACGTACTCTTCCACGTCCGTTTCCCAGTTGACGTCGATGTTGATCTCCTCCGGTTCGGGGAGGACGGCCACGGTGGCGGCGGAGGTGTGGATCCGCCCCTGCGATTCCGTCTTGGGCACCCGCTGCACGCGGTGCCCGCCGCCTTCGTAGCCCAGGTAGCGATAGACCTCCGGTCCTTTGACGTTGAAGATGACTTCCTTCAATCCGCCCATCTCGGCTCCGTTCTGGTCGAGGACGTCCACCTTGAAGCCCTTTTTGTCGCAGTAGCGGAGATACATCTCGAACAGATCGCGGGCGAAGAGGGCGGCCTCTTCCCCGCCCGTGCCGGCGCGGATCTCCAGGATGACGGAGCTGATGGCGGCGTCCTCGTCGGTGACGATCAGCGACTTGAGCGTTTCCATCAGGGCGTCGTAGCGCTGCTCGAGTTGCTCGGCCTCGACGCGGGCCAGTTCGCGCATCTCGGCGTCCTGGGATTTGTCCGCCGACAGCGCGCGGGCTTCCTCCAGCTCCCGCTCGATTTTCGCAAGCGACCGATACGGATCGACGAGCCGTTTGAGCCGTCCCATCTCCCGCGTCAGCGCGATGCTCCGGGAAGGATCCGAGGCGACGGTCGGATCGGACAGCATCCGGTTCAGCTCCTCGAACCGTTCGTCGAGCGAGCGAAGCCGCTTCAGCAACCTGGCGTCGATCTCCGAAACCATGAGATTCGAAGGGACTCCTGCGAGCATCGACCACAGAAAAACCACGCGCGCCCGTCCGATCGGCACGCGTGGTCTGTCGAAGGCTCAAGCCGCGCAGCTAGCGCCGCTTCTTCTTGGCCTGTTTGGACTTGGTCTGCTTGAAGTAATCCGTCCCGAACTTCTTGGTGAAGCGGTCCACCCGTCCCAGGGTGTCCACGAAGCGCTGCCCGCCGCCCTGATAGAAGGGGTGGCAGTTGGAACAGATCTCGATCTTCAGTTCCGGCACGGTGCTGCGCGTCTGCCACGTCGCCCCGCAACCGCAACGGACCGTGCAATCCATGTATTCCGGATGAATGCCTTTTTTCATCAGTTTCCCTGCCGATTCATCGTCCGAGGGCCGGACCGTCATCGCCCGACCCCTTATTGTAGAGTCGAGCATCTGCGAATCAACCGCCGCCGGAAGACGGGATTTCCTGCCCCACAGGCGTCAGCGGCGGCAGCTTCCCCCGCCGGGCCAGTTGGTCCATCACCCATTCGTTGAGGGGATCGAGCCGGTAGGCGGCCTGAAGATGGTGCACGGCCGCCTTCTCGTTGTCGTGTTTGAGCAGGAACCTGGCGAACGCGATGTGGGCGTCCACGTTGCGGGGTTCGATCGCCACGGCCTGGCGATAGCGGAGCAGCGCCCCGTCGACGTCGCCCCGCTCCTCCAGCTCGCGGGCAAGGAAGAGGTAGTTTTTCGCCGCCGGCCCGACGTTCCTGGCCGTCCATTCCGCTTCCTTGAGTGCCTGTTCGAACTGTCCCTTCAGCTCGAGGGCGACGTTCTTGCCTTCGATGGCCGGTTGATGCCCGGGGTAGACGTCCAGCGCCCGGCTGTAGTAGGCGATGGCGTCGTCGACCTCGCGCAGGGCGGCCGCCTGGTTCATCTCCGCGAGTCGCTGTCGGGCCAGCATCACGCTGCACGCCCCCAGGTCGGTGAGGTTGTCCACGTGGCGGGGGGATTTGTCTTCCGCCTGGAGGAACAACTGCTTGGCCGCCGCGAACTTTCCCGCCGCCATCAGCGATTGACCCTCCCGCCGCAGCGTTCGATAATGCGGGCCGCAACCGATCCCCGCACTCACGATCGAGATCGACAGGCCGACGAACAACACTCGACGCATCCATGTGTGTGAA
>CAZNQN010000141.1:0-6762 GCA_964574925.1 uncultured Phycisphaeraceae bacterium
AAGGGCACGTTCCTGCTCGGGGTGCGGGCGGTGCTGGCGGAGAGCTTCGAGCGGATCCACCGCAGCAACCTCGTCGGCATGGGCGTGCTGCCGTTGCAGTTCCGCGAGGGAGAAAACCGCGCGTCGCTGGGCCTGACGGGGCGGGAGATCTACGACATCGACGGTCTGCGCGACGATCTCCAGCCTCGACAGGAGGTCGACATCAAGGCGCAGGATCCGGACGGCGGTTCCGTTCGCTCGTTCCGTGCGATCGTGCGGCTCGACTCGCCGGTCGAGGTGGATTACTACCGCCACGGCGGCATCCTGCCGTTCGTGCTGCGGAAGCTGGTCGCAGGCGATTCGTAGACCGACGGGGCGGATTTCCCTACACGATTTCGGAGGCGACGCCGGCGCCGTCCGATTCCGTCTGCGGCAACGCCGTCTGCTCCCGTGAGGACGAGGGGCGAAAGGCCTGTGGCTCTTCGTCGATCCATGCGACCGCGGCGCGGATGACGACGGGGTCGAACTGCGTGCCGGCGCAGCGGATCAACTCTTCGCGGACCTGCCGCAAATCGTAAGCCTGTTTGTAGCTTCGCGCCGAGAGCATCGTGTCCAGGGCGTCGGCGACGGCCACAATCCTCGCCCCGATGGGGATCTCCTTGCCCGACAGCCCGGCGGGATAGCCGGTGCCGTCCCAGCGTTCGTGATGGTGAAGGATGATGGCCCGCTCCTCGGTCAGGGTGCTGAGGTGACTGAGGATCTCCAGGGCCGTTTCGGGATGACGTTTGATCAACCGGAATTCGGCTTCGGTGAGCCGGCCGGCCTTGGTCAACACCGCGTCGGGGACGCCGATCTTGCCGATGTCGTGCAGCAGGGCGGCGGAGTGAATGGCGGTGACGGTGGCCGGAGGAAGGTTCATTCTGCGGGCGATGGCCTCCGCGTAGCGGGCGACGGTGACGGAGTGCGCGCGGGTGTAGGGGTCCTTGGCCTCGACGGCCGCGATCAGCGCGCGGACGGATTCGAGCCGGCTGACCGGAAGCGGCATCCAGAGCGGTTCCAAGCGGCGAAGCTTTGCGGCGCTTGGGGCGGGAGGGTTCCTTCGTTTCGTCTTCGATTCGATCAGGCGGCTCCAGCTCACGGTCCGGTCCGGCCCGGTCCGCAACGCCTGTTCGAGGGCGATGCGGGCGCGGCGCCAGAGCTGCTTGGCCGTGAGGCGTTCCGCCGGCGTGCTGATCGCGATGCCGGCGGCGATGCCCGCTGGGGGGGGCGAGTCGCCGATGGCGGGTGCGGTTCGGATCGCGCGGCGAAGTTCCTCCACCAGGGCGATCGGTTCGTCGCCGCTTGCGCTGGCCAGCGCCACCGCGAGCCGACCCGTGCCCGTGACGGCGATCAAATCACTGGCGCGGAAAACATGGCGGACACCCTCGATCAGCGACCGGGGGACGGAGCGTTCCGCCTTTGCGGTCTTGCGTTCTCCTTGGCCGGTACCCTGCGACGGGACGAGCTTGACCAGCGCCAGGGGAATCTGCTGCAAGCGGGAGGAACGGTCGAGCGCGTCGAGGTAGCGGAGGAACTCGCGGCGGTCGGCGATGCGGGCGGTGTCGATCTTTCCGCCTGGACCCCGTCCCATCTCGGCACGGGCCACGTCGAGCGCCTGGCGGACGGAGGCGACCAGCGCGGCATCGGGAGCGGAAAGCGGAAGCAGATCCCAGGCGCCCGCCTGGAACGCGGTGAGGAGCAGCGGATCTTCCGCCTCGGCGGTGACGGCGATGACGCGGGCGGCGGGGAAGTAGCGATGGGCGGTGCGGATCAGTTCGTTGACCTCCGGCCGGCCGGTCGGCATCCCCACCAGCACGCAGTCGATGGCGGGGATGTTCGAGAGGGCGAGCCACTTCGTCCAGTGCGATGTTTCGACGCAGGGGAATCCGTGTTCTTCCAGCACCGCGCGCGCGCGGCGGCGCCAGCGGGCGGACTCGTGGGTGATCAGGACCGTAGCGGTTCGCGGTTCCATCCTCGCTCCTTTCTTCTTTCACCGATCCTCTACCGCTATCGTCCAGGCATCGGGATGGGATTAAGGGGCAAAACCATTGCCGCTTATCGGCGCGGCGGGATCACGAACGCGCCGTCCGATCAGGCGGATCGTGTCCGTCGCGCGGCGACGAAATAGAACGTGCGCGGTGATCCTCCGCGCCGTTCGAAACGTCCCTCGTAAACGTGCGCCGACTCGACTCGGACGCAATCGATGTGGCGAAGAAACGACACGCCGAACACCCGACATCGAGGGCGGGCGAGGCCGCATAATGCGTAAGAACGGCGACACCGTTCGCCGCCTTTTCCGGAACCGTTCGTAAGCCGCGCGTGTCCGTGAAAAGGACGTCCGAACAACACGGACTGGTCCGGACGGCGCGGGTCCGTATCATGGACGCCTGGTGCAAACCGGTGGAGGCGGAAGCGATTCCGGACCCTCACCGTCGAACGATACGGGACCTGATGAAAAACCTTCGACGCATCGAGTCGATACGCGGACGACCACGCCCGTCGCCGCGCGAACACGGGGCACGAAAGGTACCCGACCGACCGGCGGGAACATGCGGAAGGCGCGTCTCGGTGCAGGCGGTGACGGTGTGGCTGATGGTACCGGGTCTTTTTCTTACCGGATGCAAAGCGCCGCCACGAACGAACGGCGTCCGCCGCGCGGTTCGGGATCTCCTGGAACACCAGCGGCGGGCTTGGAACCGGGGGGATATCGAAGGGTTCATGGAGGGCTACTGGCGGTCGCCGGAGCTGACCTTCAGCACGGGCGGACGGACGTTGCGAGGCTGGCAGGCAGCGCTTGATCGTTACCGGCGTCGTTACCCGGACCCGGCCGCAATGGGGACCCTGCGCTTTTCAGACCTTCGCATCACACCGCTCTCGGCGAATGCCGCTTTCGTTCTGGGACGCTGGCGACTGGAGCGGGCGGAACCGATCGGCGGCGTGTTCACGCTGATTCTGCGCCGGGATCACGGCCGGTGGGTCATCATCCACGATCACACATCCGCGGAACCGAAGGACGCATCGTAAAACCGGAACTATCCCAGAACCCCCGGTTTCCCCAGCGCCGCCCGGCACATCGTGAGCTGCCCGATGTGCCAGAAGGGGTGGAAGCCCAGCATGGAGCAGAGGGTGCCGAGCGTGGGAAAGGCCTGGGCGGCATCCTCCGGACTTGCTTCGCTCCAGCGCGTTTCGTCGAAGCCCAGGACCGCTTCGACGGCCCGCGTCCGCGCGTCGCGAAACATCGTATCGATCTCCTTGCGGGAGGGGTAGATCGAAGGGTCGGGGCGACAGGCGGAGCCGCCCCGGAACAGCTCGCGCGTCGAGTCGGGGATCCGCCGTTCCGTGCCGGTGAGAATGGCCGTGACCCAATCCTCCGAGGAGGCGATGTGGCCGACGATCCACGCGGCATGATTGGCCTTGTCCGTCGGCGACCGGAAGTACTCCTCGTCGCTGAGGTCGGCGGTCAGCTTGTCGATGAGGAACTTGCTGGTTTCGAACTGGTGAAGGATGACGTCTTTGGCTCCGGCCATGAGCGGATCTCCCGATTGCATCGGCTGGTATCGTGCGGAGACACGCACTCCGCACGCCGGCATTGTGACGCGATCGGCGGACCGGCACAAGAGAGCGCGTTGTCGCTTCCTGTCAGACGGGGGGATAGAATCGATCGCGGGGAAATTTCCGCCGCCGGCGCAGCGGAGAGAGCCGTGGCGTCCGCCCGATGGGGATTCCGAGGGGGCGGCGGGATCCGGACGATCGCAGAGAATCGGTGTAGGAATGCGAGAAAGGACGAAGATCGTCGTCGCGGTCGTGGTGCTCGCGCTGGCTGTAGGCTTGCCGACGATCCGCGGCGGGTTCGTCGGCGGCGATGATCACCGTCTCGTGCTCAATCATGCCCTGGTCAACCATCCGTCCCTGGACCATGCGGTCAAACTGTTCACCACGACGCACCGCGATCTGTACCAGCCGGTGCCGCTGCTGACCTTCCAGATCGAATTCGCCGTGGCCCAGGCCCTCGACCTGTTTTCCGGCGCTGTGCAGAGGGGGGCATGGCTCTTCCATCTGGACAACGCGATCCTCCACGCCGTCAACGCCGTGCTGGTGTTCCTGCTGATCCTCCGCTTGCACGAACGGGCGGGCGCGTCGGAGGGCCGTGGAGTCAGCGCCACGGCGGAGGCGGGCGGCGATTTGACGCCTCCGGGATTCGTCGAAATGGGGGAGATCGCGCGGGCTCAGGCCCGCGGCTCGGGGACGAACGGGAACGGTGGGGAAAGGGGGAGATCGTGCACGCGCGTCAGCCTGATGGTGGCCGCTACGGCCGCGGTGCTGTTCGCCGTGCATCCGTTCCAGATGGAGGTGATCGCCTGGGTCAACGGGCGGATGATGCTGCTCTCGACGCTGTTCGCCCTGGCCTCCCTGCTCGTGTTCATGCGCTGGCTGGAGCGACCTCGCGTTTCCCTGCTTGCGCTGACGTTTCTTTTCGTCGTCCTGTGCGGATTGAGCAAGGTGCGCGTCTCGTTGCCGGTGTTGTTCCTGATTGCGGCATTGGCCCGGCGGGTCCGCCTCGATCGGCGCTTCTGGGGCGTGCTGCTCGCAGTCGGTCTGATCACCGCCGCCTTCGTGCTGATCAACGTGAAGTCGACGGCCGAGGCGAAACTCTTCGCCGAAGGAGCGGAACACCTTCGCGGACCGCGCCTGGTGCGGGTGCTGATGGCGCTGGCGTTCTACTTCCGTCACGTCGTCTGGCCGGCGGGACTGTGCAGCTACTATCCCACGCCGCCGGTGGTGTCGTGGAACGACGCGGGGTTGCTGTGGGACGCGCTGACGGTGATGGCGGCACTGGCGGTGCTGGGCTGGATCGCGTGGAAGACGGCTGTGGGGCGATACGGCACGGCGTGGTTTTTCTCCGCGTTGGCGGTGACGCTGCCGTTCTTTCCCGCGCGGAACATTCTGGCCGCCGACCGCTACATGTACCTGCCGATCATCGGGCTGTTCTGGATCGCGGCCGATCGACTGGTGGCGTTCTATCGAAGAACTCTCGTGCACCGTCCGACGTGGGTACGGGGTGCGGTGGCCGGCATCCCGTCCACGGCGGCGGTGGTGGCGATGATCGGCACCGGCTGGTACGTCGGCTCGTTCTACGAAAACCCGATTCGCAAGACCTACCGCATCGCCACCCTCTTTCCCGACACGCCGCGGGTGTGGGAGCCGCTGGGCTGGTCGCTGCTGGACGAAGGCCGGTACGACGAAGCGATCGAATGCGCCCGCATGGAACTCCGCCATCGCGACGCGCCCAAAGTCCTGTGCGGCGGATATCAGTTGTGGGGGATCGCGGAGATCCGGCGGGGCCACGTGGAGCGGGGCCTGTCCCTGTTGAAGAAAGCGATCGAGGTCGATCCGCAGAACCCGCGGGCGAAATATCGCTTGGCCAAAGCTTATGACGAGCTGGGCCGGGTGCGCGAGGCGCTTCCCTACTACGAAGCCGCCGCCAAGCTGACGCCGCTCCACAACCCGACGCTCAACCGTCTCGCACGGGCCTACCGTGTCCTCGGAAAACTCGACCGCGCCCGCGAAGTCTACGAACAGGTTCTGGAAAACAGCAAGGGGTATGACGTGACGGCGATCACGGCGCTGGCGGAGATGGACATCGCCGAGGGCACGCCGAAACGCTTGCGGGAAGCCGTCGAGTTGCTCACCGGATTGCTCGCCTGGATGCCGGAGAACCTCGACGCGCGAACCAATCTGGGGGTGGCCTACGGGTTGCTCGGCGATCTGGAACGGGCAGCGAAGGAATACCGCGACGTGCTCCGCCGCCGGCCCGATCACGCCGTCGCCGCCGTCAACCTGGCCAAACTCTACGAAGCCTCCGGGCGAGTCGACGAGGCAGCGGCCATGTTCGATCAGGCGGCCGCAAGCCCGGATCTGACCGTGGACCACGCCGTGGTCGTGCACGATTTCTACGCCGGGCGCGGGGAATGGGACAAGGCGCGGGCGATGTGGAATCGGATGGTGCGGCGGTTCCCCCAGTCGCCGCGGGTCAAGGCGTTTATGCTCTGGAGCGCGGTGAGCGGTGGAGCCTCCGCGGAACAGAGCGCCGGACTTGCGCAGGCGCTGGGACCTCCGGACCATCCGCTGGCGCAGGCGGCCCGTGTGCTCCTCGGACTCCGCACCGGTGAGGGGGCTTCCCTGATGGAGCGTCTGGGTTCGCTGGCGGGGACCGCCCCGGCGTACGTCGATGCCCGGCGCCGGTTGCTGGGGGCGCTGCAACGATTCGACAAGTCGCATCCGGACGTCCCATGGACGCTGTGTCTGGCGGCGGAGTTGCTTCGCATGGACGGGCGGACGGACGTCGCCCGACTGTTCGCGGGTCGGTGCGGGGCACGATGCCGGGATGACGCCTGCCGAACGGTCGTTTCCTCCCTCGAAGCTCGTCTCGCCGACCGGGCTTCGCCATAGGACGCGGGTCAGACAACTCGACGATCCGGGTTTCGTCAGCCCTTCGGGCATCACTTGCGGAATCGACCGGGCGCGCGAGCACAGAGCCGCGACCGTGAGGGAGCGGGCCGTTTTCGTACTCCAGACATGCCTTCTCCGCTCGTGGAAAGAGAGCATTGGTCGAAACGGTGTACTATCCTCTGCTTGTCGGGAGTTGTGGAGAAAGCTTCCATCGCATGGGCGCAAGCGCGCGGCTCAGAATACGGAAAGGGAGAACGGTCAAAAAAAACGCACCCCCGCAGAAGCGGGAGTGCG
>CAZNQN010000142.1:0-6593 GCA_964574925.1 uncultured Phycisphaeraceae bacterium
ATATTATATTATTACAATAAAATGTAATACTATAAAAGAAAAGTACATCAAGTCGGTCCCGCCACTTCCTTTCGTCGTTTCGTATAGGCATCCAGCGCACGTTCGGCGAGCTGCGAGCCGCCCGTCACCAGACGATACTGCCAAAGATACGCCGCGACGTGAACGACGAAGGCGACTGACGCCCACAGCAGGTGCAGGCTCCCCGGATGGTGCAATCGCCAGTACCGCGCCCCGCTGATCACCAATGCCAGATTGACGCCCATGACCATCGCCACCGCCCACAGCGTCGAGCGTTTCAGACGCTTGATCTCCTCCAGCGGATCAAGCGGCAGCTTCGCCAGATGAAGCGCCTGGGCGACCGTCTTGCCGAGCACGGAAAAGTAGGTGAACACCACCACCTGCACGAAACACGACAGCAGCAACGTCAGCACTGCCAGGAGGACGTGACGATCCGCCTGCGGATCGACGTGAAGCAGTCCCACCGTTCCCGTCAGCACCAGCAGGATCAGCTCGGAAGCGGCGAGCGCCGTGAATACGCGCTTCATCCCCGCGCCCCGCCGACGCGGACCCTCACGGATGGGCCAACCCAGTCCCCGTATCCGCCCCGCTCAACTCCCGGATGCGTCGGGCGGCGAAGCGGAGGTTGCTCTTGTCGTGCTCGTGTTCGAGCACGGCCTGGTACAGCTCCAACGCCCGGTCCCGATCGTGCAGCCGATAATCGTAGATCACAGCCGCCTGGAACCGGGCCGGGTACTCGATGTCCGGGTTCCACGTCCACGCCCGCTCGTACCACTTGACGGCGATCTCCTCCTGCCCCGGCAGGTATTCCTTGTGGATCTCGCCGCAATAAAAGGCCGCATCGTCGATCTTGTCGCTGGTGGGATAGCGGCGGATCAGCTCGCGGAAGGTCTCGGCCGCCTCGATCATCCGGTCCCGCCGGAACAGCACCGGAATCCCGTGCCCGCCGCTCCGCATCAGGTCCAGCCCCTTCTGAAACAGGGCGTCCGCCTCCGGAATCGAATCCCGCGGCGTCAGCGACGCGGCGGCGACTTCCGCATCCAGTACGTAGCGGAACTTCTGTACGGTTTTGAGCCCGTCGAGCTCTGTCTTCGCCCAGCGGGCCTTGCGGACGTAGCCGTGTTGTTCATAGAACGCCTGCAATTCGCGCAGTGCCGCAAGATACGCCTCCCGGTGCGACACCACCGTCTCCACCAGGTCGACTTCCTGCTGATCAGCGACGGTCAGATCGACCGCATCGGCCGTACGCTCGTCCGTACCGGTCTGCTGTGCCGGTTCGGCCGGGCGGCGCAACACCGTCCGCCCCCATCGGCCGTCCACGTTGCATCCGAAAAGCATCCCACCCAGGGCCAGCACCGCTGCCGCCGCCCCCCACCGACCTTGCCGTCTCTTGAAGGTGATCATCGACCTTCCCCTGCTCGTGTGCTCGTGATGATGGTTGTCCGAACCGCGCCGATCCGCACGCCCATTGTCGTAGCGCCGTTCCCGCCGTCAACCGGCTGGCCCGACCGCCCGATCCGCCCTACCACTGAGCTTCCTCGAAGGCGCCCAGCTTCGGGACCGGTTTGGAGGGACGGGACTTGAGAATCGAATGGGCAAGCGCCATGTCCGCCTTCGTGGTGATCTTGAGGTTGGTCGGATCGGACGCCACGACGGAAACCGGATGCCCGGACAGCTCCACCACCTGAGCGTCGTCGGTCACTTCGGCCCGTCGATCCGCCTTCAACGCGTCGTAGGCGGCTTTCAGCACCTCCCGCCGGAAGACCTGCGGCGTTTGAGCCTCGAACAGCCCCGCTCGCGGCTCGGTCTTCTCGATCACCATCGAGTCGGCCACCCGTTTGAGCGTCCCGGTCAGGGGCGTCGCCAGGATCGCCGCCCCGCTCTTTTTCGCCTCGGCGAACACGGCGTCGATCATCTCCGCGGTGACGCAGGGACGGGCGGCGTCGTGGACGGCCACGAAGTCCGCCTCCGCGGGAACCGCGTCCAGGGCGGCCCGCACGGTGTCGCTGCGCGTCTCGCCCCCTTCCACCAGCTTGACCCCCATAAAACCCAGGTTCGCCCCGTAGGTGGATTTCACCATGGACAGATCTTCCGGCGCGACCGCGAGGAGGATCGCGCAGACCTCGTCCCGGGAGAGGAAATGTTCGATGGAACGCAGGAAGACGGGCCGTCCGTCGAGCTTGGCGAAAGTCTTCTTCTCCTTACCGCCGAAACGCTCGGCCTTCCCCGCCGCCGCAATGATCACCGCGAATTTGGCCATCGGTTTTCCTTCTCCAGGATGCACGGATCATGACGGGAATCGTTCACACCTCACGACGCCCGTTCAATGTACGACTCCATACACGAAAAAAAAGCCGCTCCCTCGCGGTCGCGGTTCTGTCGTCGCCTCGTCGTCACGAGGCGCGATCGCCTTTCGGCTGGGGCCGCGGTCGCTGTTCCTGCGAGCGCGGGCGGCGGCGTTCGGGGATGGGCACCCCGTCGAGCCGTCCGAAAATCATCCGCCCCGCCGAGGTCTGCAACACGCTGGTGATCGTCAGTTCCACCGTTTCGCCGATGCGGTCGCGGGCGCCTTCCGCCACCACCATCGTCCCGTCGTCCAGGTATCCGACGCCCTGTCCCGGTTCCTCGCCCGGCTTGATCACCTTGACCGACAGCGTCTCACCCGGCAACACGACCGGTTTGAGGGCGTTGGCCAGATCGTTGATGTTGATCACCGACACGCCGCGAAGCTGGGCGATCTTGTTGAGGTTGTAGTCGTTGGTGACCACCTTCCCGCCCAGTTGCAGGGCCAGGTCCACGAGCATCTCGTCCACGCCGGCATCCTTGGCGGAAGGGTCGGCCTCGGCGTCCAGAATCTGGATGTCGATGCTCTCGTCCGACTGGAGCTTGTTGAGCATGTCCAGCCCGCGGCGTCCGCGGGCCCGTTTGAGCCGGTCGGAGCTGTCCGCGATGGTCTGCAACTCGTGCAGCACGAAGCGCGGCACGATCAGCTCGGACTGGAAGATTTTCGTTTTGGCGATGTCCGCGATCCGACCGTCGACGATGACGGAGGTGTCGAGAATGAGCGGCCGGTTCCCTTTCGCCTGCTTGGCGAACTCCACATACGGAATCACGAAGCGGACGTCGTCTTTCGTCTGAAGGATGAAGCTCACCACGAGGTAGCAGCAGATGACGCCGATGGCGAGTTTCACCGCGCTGACGATGGATTGCTCGGAAGGCGTCAGCCCCTCTGGGACGTTGGACGTGATCACCAGGTCGATCACGAGCGAAATCCCATAGGTAAGCACCATGCCCACCACCAGCCCGAAGAACAATCCGGAAATCGCCAGCAGCGACTTGCGGGGAATGAAAAAGACGTCCATGGCGATGATGACCACCGCCGCCACCGCGAACGCGAGGACGATGTACTGGTTGAGTCCCGCCAGCGGACCGCTCTCCAGCCGCGGGTCCGAGGCGAGCGACCAGCCCACCGCCCCCAGCAGCAACACGAACACCACGCGGAGCACGATCATGAACATGGTGCTCTGGGCCGGCGGGCGTTCGGTGCTGTAGGACGATTCTCGAACCATGTGTCTGCGCGGCGGGACGCGCGTTCCCGCCCCGGAAAGACCCGGCAGGGGAACGAAGCCGCAGGCGAAGCGGGCCTACCTCCCGCGCCGCCGCGTGCTTGTCCGCCTTCACTCCAAGTATAGCCGCGGGCGTGCGGCGATCAATCGGCACCACCGCTTTGACCCCCCTTCCGAGCACCGGTAGAGTCGCCTTCGGAGTGAGGAGAATCGCATCCTCCCCGTTTCGGTCGCGGCTTGATCCTCTTGAGATCAGGCCGACGTAGCACCGAACGGCACCGATGGCATGGGGATCCGACCGTGGAGGAACCGGAAACGCAACCCGTGGCTGTCTCGCCCGGCCCTGCCGACGACGGTGCCGTTCTGCCTGCCTCCGCCATCGTCGTCGGCGCCCCGGTCCGCAAGGCCCTGTTGTGGCTTGCCTTGCCCGTCCTCGGCGAGCAGATCCTCAACACGGTGGTGGCGTTGTTCGATACGTGGCTGGCGGGTCGGCTCAGCCCGGCGGCCACCTCGGCCGTCGGGCTCGCCGCCTACGTCAGTTGGCTTGCCTCGATGATCGTCATGCTGGTGGCCACCGGCACCACCGCCCTGGTCGCCCGTTTCGTCGGCGCCGGACAGCCCGACCGCGCCAATCATTTCGCCAACCAGTCCCTCACCCTCGCCTGCGGGGTGGGCGTCGCCCTGCTGTTTTTCATTTATCCGCTGGCTCCGTGGCTGGCACGCTATTCCAACATGACCGGCGGGGCGTTCGGCATGACCGTTCGCTACCTGCGCGTGGACGCCTTCGGGCACGTCTTCATGAGTGTCATCATCGTGGCGTGCGCGGCCCTTCGCGGCGCGGGGGACATGCGGACCCCCATGGCGCTGTGGGCCTTGATCAACACCGTCAACATCATCGTGTCGTCTCTGCTGGTGCTGCACTGGCGGTTCGGCGTGACGGGGATCGTCGCGGGGACGGTGGCGGCCAAGATCGTCGGAGCGATCGTCGTGGTCCTTCTTCTTCTGCGGGGGAAATCCGGATTGAAACTATCGGTCGCCTACCTTCGCCCGCTGCGCGATCATGTGCTGCGCATCCTGCGGATCGGACTGCCCGCCGGCGTCGACGGGGCCATCATGTGGTCCGGACACTTCGCCTTCCTGGCGATCATCGCCCGCGCGGCGCCGGGCATGTTGGGCCGGGCGACCTTCGCCGCCCACATCATCGCCGTACGCGTCGAGTCGCTCGTCTACCTGCCGGCCATGGCCTGGGCGGCGGCGGCGGCCACCATGATCGGTCAGGCGCTGGGGGCGGGTGATCCCCAGCGGGCTCGTCGGGTCGGGCACGAGGCCGTTTGCCAGTGCGGACTGCTCGCCGTGTTCGTGGCCTCCGTTTACTACCTCGCCGCCGATTGGATCTTCGCCCAGATGAGCACTGATGCGCTGGTCCAAGCCGCCGGCGTGGTCCCCTTCCGCGTGCTGACGATGATCCTCCCCCTGCTGGTCGTCTCCATCGTCTACATCGGCGGTTTGCGGGGAGCGGGCGACACCCGCGTCCCCATGCTGATCACGGTCGTCGGGATCGCCATCCGCCTCACGCTGGGCAGCTACGGCGGGCTGGTGCTCGACCTCGGTCTGCTCGGGGCCTGGTTCGGCATGTTCGGCGACATGACCTGGCGGGCGATCGCCGCCACCGGACGCTTCCGCGGCGGCCGATGGATCCACGTCCGCGTGTAAGGCTTTCCGGAACGCAAGCGCCACCGAACGATTGAGCCACGACGGTCCACCTGTATGCCCGCGCGCAGACAGGTGAGAGATCGGAAGCACGAATGTCGAACGGGCAACCGCCGCGAGCGAGAAGGCACGGATTCCCCCTCAGTCGGCAAACGGACTACCGCTTCAGGAAAACATGCCCGAACGGAACGAAGGTGAAGGGTCTGCACGGACGGTTCTCGACTTACGGATCCTCCGACAGCCCCGTTCGCACGATCGCGTCGCGCAGCAGGGCAATCAAGCTGTCTTGCGGCAGGCCCTCGGCCATCGGGTTGAGGATGCGCAGCGCCTCGGCCGGGTGTCCGATCGCGTAGTGGATGTACGCGAGCAGCACCGCCACCGCCCGGTCCGCTGGACGGGCATTGACATACGCCGTCAGTTCCGCCAGATGCACGTCGAGATCTTCCGGATTGCCGTACAAGACCCGCAGATCCACCGGATAGTCCATCAGCGACGGTGTTGTCAGCAACGCCCGCCGCAAGGCGGTGGCCGCCACCTCGAAATCTCCCGTTGCGAAGTTCGCGTACGCATACAGCAGTTTCGCGTGTCCGTCCCGCTCGTCGATCATCACCGCGCGGATGTATTCCCGCCGGGCGTCTTCATATCGTCCCGCCAGGAAGGCGGCGTTGCCTCGTCCCACGTCCGTTGTCTCGTCCGGCGCCGTCAGCGGACGATAGGCATTGGGATCGTCCTTCGGCGGTTCCGACGGAGGCACGTCATACGGAACCGGAGGCGCAACGGCGGACGCATCGCGGTCATCCACCTCACCCGGTTCAGGCGGGCCTTCTTCGTAGATGTAGACGGTCGTATCGCAGGGGCGATAGATGTACGGCTCCGGGTAGTACACCGACGTATACGTGTATCCGTACCAGACCGGATACGAGTAGACGTAGTCATAGTACGGATAGAACGCCGGGTAGTAATGCGAGTAGTAATACCCGAGATGCCCGTGACCGAAGAGATGGCGCAGGTGATGGTGGTGATGATGGGCATCATAGTAGATCGCCCCGTGCAGGCTCGTATCCAGACCGACCCGCCCCAGTGAGATGTATCCGCCCCAGTGATCACCGCGACCGCCGAGGGTCAGCGACAGCGAGGGGGACCACCAGCGATCCGAGATCAACCCCGTTCCGCCGAAACGGCTCGAAAGAAAACCGCTGTCCGTTCTCCCGTTGTCCGCGAGCCAGCCGGGTCCTTTCCGGCTTAGCACGCCGGCGGTGCCGACGCCGCTGCGTCCGGGACGCGCGCCCCGGCTGTTGG
>CAZNQN010000143.1:0-6548 GCA_964574925.1 uncultured Phycisphaeraceae bacterium
GAGGTAGTAGAGGTCGTACTGGAGCTTGCGTTTGGCGTCCTCGATGGAGTTGCCGTAGCGGAAGCTGATCTGCGCCCAGCCGGTGATGCCGGGTTTGACCAGGTGTCGTTCCGTGTAATAGGGAATGCGGCGGGAGAGCTCCTCCACGATGTCGGGGCGTTCGGGGCGGGGTCCGACGAGCGACATCTGCCCGAACAGCACGTTGACGAGCTGGGGCAGCTCGTCGAGGCGGCTTCGTCGCAGGAAGCGTCCGACGGGCGTGACGCGCGGATCGTTGGGCTGACACCAGAGGCTCTTGCCGTTCTCCGCGTCCGTGCGCATCGTGCGGAACTTGTAAAGCTTGAACACTTTGCCGTGCTGGCCGACCCGTTCCTGCGAGTAGAAGACCGGACCGCCGTCGCAGAGTTTGACGGCGAGGGCGATCACCGGCCACAGCGGCGCCGTGATCAGAACGGCCGCCCCGGCGATCACCACGTCCATGAGGCGTTTCATGGTTGCGTGTTCGTCGCAGTGAACGCGCAGATCGGCGAAGAGGAACCAGGAGGGCGTGATCTCGTCCACGAGGATCTGTCCGGTGGCCGTCTCGTAGAAGATCGCCTCGTTGGTGACGCGGCAACCGTGCTGGAGAGCGGGCACGACCCATTTCATCGCCCTGGGGTCGCGGGCGGCCGGTCCGCCGACGACGATGTCCGTGACGCCCAGCTCCCGCAGGCGGGAAATCTGGTCTTCAATCCGTCCCAGGTAGGCATGGTCATGCGCGTGTTCGGCGGCCCCGCTCCAGTCCGCATACCCGACCAGGTGATAGCGGTTCAATACGCCGTCCTGCTGGGAACGGGCGAAGGAATCGTACAACGCGCGGGAGCCGACCAGCAGCAAGCCGCAGCGGACCTTGTGGGCCAACCACCACGCCCCGAAGCGGATCAGACCGCCCCACACGACGAAAATCGTAAACGCCAGCGCCGACATGCGACGTCCGACGGTCATGTACATGGCCACGTAGATCACCGCGTAGGACATGATGGCGGTGGCGGCGCAGGTCAGGGCGATGCGGGTGGCGATGCGCGATCGGCTGAGGATGGTTTCCCGTTCATACAGTCCGAACACCAGGCTGGCCGTGATCAGCGAAAAACTGAACACCGGCAGCGCCTGCCAGAGCGTCACGTGCGGCGTGTCGAGGTCGGTCGGCGGCGGCACGACGCGGTAGGCGATGTAGGTGCCGATCGCCAGGGCCGCCACATCCACGAGCATCCACGTCGAGGGGGGGATCCGCAGCACCATCCGCCCCAGCGCCTGAAGACGCCGCCGCGCCGGCGTGTCGAGCAGCGGTTTCGAACCGCTGCGTGACGATCCGCCGACCCGCGTCAGCGGGGGCACGGGGACGGCGGTGACGTCGGATCCGACAGCGATGGGTGTGTGCATACTCATGGCGGTTGCAGTCTTTCCGTTTCGATCCATCGGATGCGCGGAGGCGGAAGGTGAGTTATCGGGAAGACCGATAACCTGCGGCGGTTCCGGAATGGAGCGGGATGCGGGTTTTTGCCTCAGTCGGCGCGGGCGTCGCCCGATATTCTTTCTGGAGAACCGACCCGAAACGCCGATGCGCCGAATGAACGAATCCATGATGGTCAGAATCGCCCTGTGCCGACGAATCGCACTCGCCGCGCTGACGGTGCCGGTTTTGTTGACGGCCTGCGCCGGTAAACGAAAAAACGAGTGGGTGCCCCGCCCGCGCGTCCACTGGGAGGATCTGAGCACCGCCGCCGTCGCCCGCGTGGAGGAGGGCTATCAGATCCAGGTTCCGACGCCGACGCGGGGGGTGTTCCCGGCTTCGCTCGGCATCACGCGATTGGCGGTGGAGGAAACGTCGCCGCCGCGTGCGCCGTCGGGTCGGCGTCGCACTCTGCTGACCGATCCGCGCAACGAGTTTCTTCACTGGAACCGCACGCTGGACGACCTGCTGGCGGTCAGCGAGGTGTTCCCCGTTTCGCAGACGGACCTCGGCGGCGGACCGGCCGATCCCGAACAGATCATCGCCGCCTTTCATGCGCTCCACGCCCGGCTGGGACTGGTCTACGCCGTCAACGAGCTGTCGCCCACGAAGGCGGAGATGATCGGCGTGCTTTACGACACGCAGACGCAAAAGCCGATGGCGGCCATCCGCGCCACGGCGGAGTCGGTCGAGGGTCCGCCCGCCCCGTTGTCCCTCAAGAAAACCGAACGGGACGCCTGGACGTCCGACGCGCGGGCGCTGGTCCGCCGGCGGTTCCAGCAATACGTGCATGCCTGCATGCGGGAGCTGATCCTTCAGGATGAGCTGGAGAGGGTCAGTGTGCCGGAAGGGTGGATTCCGGCGGAACCGGCTCGTCCGGTCGTCTGGCCGCCGCGCTACCTGCTGCGCCCGTCCTCCCGCTGATCCGGGGTGTCGTGTCCGCGACCGACGGTGGGGCGCGGAATGAGCGAGACGAATCCGAGCCGCGCCGATCCTCTCATGCATCATTCGACACACCATCTCAGGCGGCGATCCGGACGACGGACGCTTTCCTTCGTGCTGGTGCTGGTGGTGCTGTTCGTGTTTCAGACGGGCCTGGTGCCCTTCGATTTCGGACCGCAGGGCGGGCCGAACGATGAGACCCGCGGGTTTTTCGTCACCTTCCGCGATTCGTTCACCGTTCCCGACACGATCAGCAACGTGTTCCTGTACGTTCCGGTGGGGATGGTGCTGGCGGTGTTCTTCGGCCGGCGCCGGCGAGGCTCGTTTTCTCATGCCCTCCGGACGGTCGGATCGGCCGGGCTGCTCAGCTTCACGATCGAATGGTTGCAGGCGTACTCGCCGCGGCGGGTCTCCTCCCGGGCGGACCTGGCGGCGAACATCGCGGGCGCCGTCATCGGGTGGGCGCTGCTGGAGGCGTTCCACCGGATCGGACCCCGCCTTCGCAACCGTCTTCAGTTGGAGTATCGCGGTCGGCCGCGTACGCTGCTGGTTCAGGCGTATTGCGCGTTGCTTTTGTTCTTCGCGGCGGTGCCATTTTCGCTTTCGCTCGACGTGGCCCACCTGAAACGGTCGGTGAAGCAGGTCAACGTGGTGCCCTTCGCCGAGGTCGCTTCGCCGACACCCGCCTTGAAGACGGCCGGCGCCGCCGAAGCGGATCTCTACCGCCAGTGGCTGCGGTTCAAGCAAGGCTCCCGCTGGGCGGCGGAGGCGCTGTCCTTCCTGATCCTGGCATGGGGGTTGCGAAAGGTCTTCCGGCGGGAATACCGCTTCCCTTCCGTTAGCGCTGCCCTGCTGACGTTGTGGATCGGGTGCGGCATGATGCTGGCGGTCAACGTCGTGCACCTGCTCGTCGTCTCTCGCGTATGCGACGTGACCGACGCGCTGGTCCAGGGGGCGGGGTTGTTGCTGGGCATGGCGGTTCCCATCCGTGCCGACGGATCGCACTCGCCGCGCACGCACGGGCATGATCGACGACTTCAACTTCGTCTGTCCCGGTTCGCCTTGATCGGAGTCGCCGGGTGGATCGCGTTCAACGGGTTGTTGCCGCTGGCGTTCCGTTTCGAGTCCGGTCGGTGGACGCAGGCTCTTCGCTCGCACGATCTGCTGCCGTTTTTCGCCTACTTCCACGCCCGGATGCCGGTCATGCTCGACGACCTGGCGGAGAAGCTCGTCTCGTTTGCGGTGCTGGGCGGTGTGTGGGCATGGGGACGGTCGCTGGCGGGCGAGCGGCATCCGTCCGCGGCCCGGGCGGCGTGGTACGGGACGCTGGTCGCGACGGGGATCGAGATCGCCCAAATCTACCTGCCGCTGCGGGTACCGAGCCTGACGGACGTGATCCTCGGTGGGGCGGGATCGGCTTTTGGAGCGGTCACCTGGCGGCACACTCGGCGGCTCTTCCGCGACATCGTGAAGCGACCACGCCGGACCGGGCATAAGCTCCCTCCCCCTTCGACCCTTTCGCCGTTCGAGGAGTTGCTCGCGTCCCTGGCGGAACCGGACGAGAACGCCCCGCGCGAATCGCTTCCACCCGTTTCGTCTCCCCGTAGGAGGGGCACGCCCCCGTCCGACCCGATCCGCTGAGGCCGATCTCGGCGCCTTCGGTTTGCGTTCGCTTGGCGCATTTCTCGAAAACGTGGTCCGGTCTTTCCCTTTTCGTACGCAGACGGGGTCCCGTCGCACCGCGCAGGCTGAAGCCTGCGGCTCGGGGCACGAAAACGAGAAGTGCTCTTGCGGCGGAACGATCTTACCGAAACGCACCGGCGTCGGGGGCCTGTACCGGCGTGGGGTCTGTACCGGCGGGGTGTTCGCGCCTCCTCGGGAACACCGCACCGGGGTTGCGGGAGGGCGGAGGGCTGGGATAATCCGAGCGAGTGGATCGGGTTGTGCGACACCCACGAACCGCAGGAAGCGTCCTGTCATACGGAGCGGCGACTTGAACAACATTCAAAAGCTCTACGAGAAGGGACAATCCATCTGGTGCGATCATCTCAGTCGGGCGATGCTCGACGGCGGCGAACTTCAACGCCTGATCGACCTGGGCGTCGTCGGCGTCACGTCCAATCCGACCATCTTCATGAAAGCGATCACCGGCGGAACGGACTACGACGCACGAATCGCCGAGCTGTCCGCCCGCGGGCACGACATCATGACGCTGTATGAAGGACTGGTGCTGCCCGACATCGCCGATGCGGCCGATCGACTCCGCGACGTGTACGAACGCACGGACGGGGTGGACGGCTATGTGAGCCTGGAGGTCAACCCGAAGCTCGCCTATGACACGGAGGGAACGACGACCGAAGCCCGCCGCCTGTTCCGCACCCTCGACCGTCCGAACGTCTTCATCAAGGTTCCGGCCACGGAGGAGGGGATCCCGGCCATTGAGACGCTCATCGGCGAGGGCATCCCCGTCAACGTGACGCTGATCTTCTCGATCGAGATGTACCGGCGGGTGATGCAGGCCTACCTCTCCGGACTGAATCGGTGGATGGACGGCGGGGGCGATCCGAAAGGCGTCGCCTCCGTGGCGTCTTTCTTCGTCAGCCGCGTGGATACGCTGGTGGATGCGCGGCTGAAGGACAAGGAGGGCGAGGGGGCACAGGTGGCGGACCTGTACGGTCGGGCGGCGGTGGCCAACGCCCGCCTCGCCTATGCCGAGTTTCGAAAAGTGTTCGGAGCAGACGGACCGTTCGCGCCGCTGGCCCGACGGGGCGCCCACGTGCAGCGCCCGTTGTGGGCGAGCACGAGCACCAAGAACCCGGCGTATTCCCCGACGAAGTACGTGGACGAACTGGTCGGGCCCGATACGGTCAACACCCTCCCGCCGCAGACGATCCAGGCGGTGCTGGAGCGGGGATCCTGTGAAGTGACGATCGACCGGGACCTCGACGACGCCCGGCGGTTGTTCGAGCGGCTCGCGGAGCTGGGCATCGAGATGCGCGAGGTGACGGCGCAGCTCAGCGAAGACGGCGTGCGACTCTTCGCCGAGTCCTTCGATCGGTTGCTGGAGGATCTCGCCGGCAAGCGGGAGCGGTTGCGGGCGGCGGCCGGCTGATCGCCCCCGGAGGCGGAGACGTAAGCCATGCTCGCTTCGGTCGCGGCGGAACGCAACATCCTGATCAAGCTGCTCAACGAGGGCACGCTGTCGAAGGGGGGACTCGCCGCCCTGCGGCGGGAGTCGGAACTGTCCGGTCTTCCCCTGGTGGACGTTCTCGTGGCGCACGATCTGATCAGCGAGGCGGACGTGGCGCGGGCGTTCGCCGACCTGGCGGGGCTGCGGTTCGTGGATCTCGCCCGGCGGGCGCCGGCCCGTGCCTGGGCCATGACCCTTCCCGAAAACATCGCCCGCCGCAAGGACTGCCTGATCTTCGGCGAGGTGGGAGGGCAACTGGTGGCGGCGGTGGCGGACCCGATGGACGTGTCCGTGCGGGCCGCCCTCGAAAGCGGATACGACCGCCCCCTCCAGTACGTAGTCAGTCCGCGGTTCCAGATCCGGGCGGCGATCGACGAAATCTACGGGCCCTCGCGGGCGACGGGATCGCGTCTGCGCACCGGTCCGCCGCCCGCGCACCGGGTGGCGACGGCGTCGGCGACCGGGCTGAACATGGTCGAGCAGCTCGACAGCATCATCGACGAGGCCGTCGACCGCCGCGCCAGCGACATCCACATCGAGCCGATGGAAGACCGCCTGCGGGTGCGGATGCGCATCGACGGGCGGATGATCGAGGCGCGGGCCTATCCGCTGGACGCCTCGGCCGCCCTCGTCTCCCGCGTCAAGGTGCTCTCCGAGCTGGACATCACCGAGCGTCGCAAGCCGCAGGACGGGCGCTTCCGCCATCGCAGCTTCGATCAGGAGCTGGACATCCGCGTGGCCGTCATCCCCACCGTGCGGGGCGAGCGGGTGACGATGCGGTTGCTGTCGCAGGATCGATCGCGGCTGACGCTGGAGAACCTCGGCATGGGGATCGAGCTGCGGCAGGCGTTCGAGCGGCTGATCCTGCGTCCCTACGGCATCATCTTGATCACCGGTCCGACCGGCAGCGGCAAGACGACCACGCTC
>CAZNQN010000144.1:0-593 GCA_964574925.1 uncultured Phycisphaeraceae bacterium
ATCCCGATCCGCCTCCGCCGCCGTCTCCTTCGCTCTCCACGAAGCTCGTATCCACCGGCAACGCGAGCGTCTCGTCGATCGCTCCCACCAGGTTCCGCAACGCCCGCACGATCCGACCGCCCAGATGATTCAACTCCCCGTCGATCCGCCGTTCGCCCAGTCGTCGCCGCACGTCCTCCATCCAGCCCAGCACCCGCGTCAGTGCCCAGCGGTAGACGGCCACGCGGTCGAAGTCCGGCAACTGTTCCGTCAGCCGCCCGTGCGTCTGCGATTGCGCCCGCGCCAGCTTCGACGCCTGCCGCGCCGTCGTCCGCGTCAGCCGCCCCTTCGCGCGAACCCGTTCGACGATCTCGGCAAGCCCTTCGTTGATCTCCTCCTGCGCAGCGAGGATCTGCGACAATCCCTCCCGCACCTGTTCCAGCGAGCGTCGCAGGACTTCGTCCTCCACCTCGTCCGCCAGGTCGCGCAGGCGCTCCCGTGCTTCCTCCAAAAGGTCGAGGGCGGACGCCTGCAACGGATCGGCCTCGCTCGGCGACCCCTCCCGCAATCGCGCCTCGGCGCCGTGCATCGGCTCGACCGCCGCTTCGAGCGGA
>CAZNQN010000144.1:603-4991 GCA_964574925.1 uncultured Phycisphaeraceae bacterium
GATCAGCGCCGCCACCTGCACCGCGGCGTCTTCCAGGCGTTTCCGCAGCGCCTGCAATTGACGATCGTTGCGCGCCCGCAGCGCCGAGGCCATCTTGCGCAGCGCCTCCGCCGCGTCGCGCTGGGCCAGGGCGGCGGCGGCCGTGCGATTCGATGCCACCGCCTCCCGCGCCTCGTCCATGCGCCGTTCGATTTCCTGTGCCTGGGCGGTGCGGACGGCTTCTTCCACCGCCGCGGCACCGGCCTCGTCCTTCGCGCGAAGCGCTTCCTGCGCCCGCCGCATCCGGTCCAGCAGGCGGCGCACGTCCCCCGCGAGGTGTTCCTGCGAGCGCGCGGTCCGCCGCAGCGCCGATCGCTGCGTTTCCGTCAGCTCCTCGAGCCGCTTGCCGAGCGTGGATCGTCCGATCCGCACCGTCTCCCGCCGCAGCGACGCCTGTCGGTCCGCCAGATCGCGCGTCCGCGTCAGCAGTTCCTGGAAACTGCCCCACTGCCCCATCCGTTCCAGAAGCGTCTCCAGACGCCGGGCGGCATCGACCTGCCGCCGATCCGCTTCCCGCAGGGTCTCGTTCCGTTCGGTTTTTCCTGCGGACGTCCCCACCCGTCGCAGCGCCTCGGCCGCCGCCGCCATCGGACGGGTGGCGATCTCCCGCAACGACCGCACCAGTCCGCCCAGTCGTTCCCTCCGCTCCCGGTCCTCGGGGAGGGCGTTGTTCACTTTCGTTTCCAGGGAAGCGGCAACCTGTGCCATCTCCTTGACACGGCTGATCAATCGCCCCTGTGCCGACGCCGCCGCGTCCGCCTCCCGGCGCAGGTCCTCGGGCGAGGCACTGGCATCGATCATCTTCCTCGTCCGATCGCGCAGCGCCTGCTGATCGAGCAACACCTGCCGGATGCGCCGCTCCAGCCGCGTCACCGACTCCCGCACCCGTTCCTCGAACACCGAACGCGAAACGATGCGCACGTGCCGCGGTTGCGACCGTCCCGTCTGCGGAGACCGGTCGGCTCCGCTGCGGTTGTCGAGCCCCACGGCGCGAAACGTCACCCGATCCCCCGCCTGCAACCCCAGCGGCGCCAGCGACCAGCGATAGCGGACCTGGATCACTCGCGGGTCCCCCTCCGCCACCGGTTGCATCCGATCGCTCAGCACAATCACCCGCCCGCCGCGCTGTCCCGCGTCCACGTCCAGGTCCAACTGCCCGATCCCGAAGTCGTCCTCCGCGCGGATCGCCAGATCGATCGCCCCCGCCGGTGTCGTCTCGACGAGGCCGAGCGGATCGAGGATCGTCACCCGCGGCGGTCGGTCGGGCACCGCCCGGATGACGTACGCCTGCCGGGAGCGGTTCTCGAAGCCCTCCGCGTCCACCAGCTTCACCCGGAAGCGCACGTCCCGTTCCACGGCGAACGAGACCGTCAAGAGCCGGGGATCGTCCGCATCGACCGCAAGCGGAAGCCGTTCGCCCGATTCGAACCGCAACCCGAGCCGGTCGCGGTGCGGGGAAGGCGACATCGGTTTGCTCGCCCGCACGGATACGTGGACCGTCCCGCCCAGCGGCGCCTCCACCGGACCGCGATCGAGCGAGGCTTCCTGGAATTCGATCTCCTTCGCATAAGGCGGTGGCTCGATCCGGGCGACGGCGCGGACGACTTCCGGACGGCGGACGACGCGCACGTGGAACGGACGGTCGGCCGTGTCGGCATCGCCCGCCTCGAACCAGTACGTCAGGTCGGCGGTGACGGCATCGAGCGTTGCGGAAAACGTCCCGTCCCGCTCGCGCTGCATCACCCGGCGCGTGACCCGCCCGTCGGGACCGCGCACGTGCAGTTCCCCCCGCAGCCACGGCGTCAGCCCGCGGACCACGGCCATCCGCACCGTCACCGATTCCCCCACCGCCACCTTCCGGTTGAGCGTCAGCGGCTGAATCTCCACCCGCTTCGGCCAGGTGAGGTTGCCCCACGGATAGACGTGGCGATACAGACCGGTGGTCAGCCACGTCGGATCGGAAACCAGGATGCCGGAGAGCGCCGCCGAACCCGCCACCAGCCACAGGCCGCGCACGACCATCGGTCGAAGGGACAACACCGACTCCAGCGGCAGACCGGCCGCCTGTCGATGCGTCTCCGCGATCACGCTTTCCGTCAGCGCGGGCGACCCGTCGCCGCCTTGTTCGAGGAAACAAACGGCGCTGCGCAGCCGGTCCTTCAAACCGGGGAACCGCCGCTCGATCCGTGCGGCCACCTCCTCGAGCGTCAACGGCACGATGAGCGGTTTGACGATCCAGCGCATCACCGCCCAGACGAACCCGATGAGAAACGCCGCAGCCGCACACAGCCGCAGCAGCGGCGGAAAGTCCAGCATCCAGTCGAGCGTCACGATCGTCAGCAGGGCGACCACGCCGCCGGCGAGCACCGCGCAGACGCCGTAGGTGACCATGCGGCGTCGGGCAGCCGCACGGATGCGCGACAGTCGGCGGATCAGTTGCGTGTGCTCGTTCATGACGGAGCGTCCACCCGGGCGGCGCAGCGCACACCCAGGAAGAACATGCTCTCCCTTGCGTCGCTTCAGCGCCTTCGCGGCGATTCTTCCTATAAGCGTTATCGTTCTTCGGAGACGGGCGCTTCGGGACCGATGATCCGCGGCGGTTTTCTCAGAGGAGATGGAACCGTTTCCGCAACACCCATTCCACTGATATTAGGGCGGTAAACAGCATCAAAACCAGCTTCGTATCCCACAAAGGTTCGATAACATCGTCGGGAATCCGCACGCTGCGGTCCCGAACAGCGCCCAACCCCGCTTCCAGCTCGTTCAGATCCAGCACCCGCCCGCCGGTGGCGTCGGCCATGCGGGCCAGACGGTCGTGGTCCGCTTCCGGCCGCTGACCCTCCAGGTCGGGCCGTTCCACGCGGATCGAAACCGCTCCGGAAGAAAGAACGTCGCCCCTGATCGCCGGGTGGGCGGGTACGAGGCGATATCGTCCCGGCCGGTCCGGAATCCACGTTCCTTCCAGACGCGGGACGTCGCCGGCGGGACGGGAGACGGTGAACCGCGCTACGGGAGGCTCGCCCTCCCGTGCGGCGGATTCGCGCTCCCCCTCGGCACGGACCTCGACGGTCGCCTCCGTCGGAAAGGCGGTGACCAGTCGCGGATCGAGAAGGTCGAGCATGACGCGGACGCCCTGGCCGTAATCGTAGCGCCTCCGGTCCGTGCGCAGGCGCAGTCGGCGTCCGTCGTGGACGCCGCCCGGTGAAGCCAGCTCGCGCACCACGCGCACCCAGTAGGTATCGTGCAGGTGCTCGCCGGTGTGGCGGCGCCATCGCCAGGTGTCGTCGGTGGCCTGGAAGAACAACCGTCCCGCGCCGTAGCGTCCGGTCACGAGAATGGGCAGCGGCCCGGAGACGGTCCGCATCGACGGATGTTCGAGCAGAACCGTCGCCCCCGGTTTCGGTCCCAACGTCTGCGCGAACCAGTAGAGCTCCGGCAACCCCTCGAACAGGCGAAGGCTTTCTTCCCGATCGGGTGCGAAGCGCAGCAGCGGACTGTCGCGCCCTTCGGGCGTCATGACGGGACGGAACCCGCGGGTGATGGTTCCTTCGTAGCGTCCGTAAAAGGAGGGGTCGATGCGCACGGGCAGCAAGCGGGCGAGCGGCGTCCCCGCCAGGCGGTGCGGCATCCATCGCTCACCCGCGATCAATCCGAATCCGCCGCCGCGGTTGCCCACGAAGTCCAGCAGCATGTTCATCTGGGCGGGGCTGATCCACCCCCCGCGCGGATCCACGTCGCCGAAAAGCACGACGTCGTATCGGTTGAGTTCCTCCGGGGTTTCCGGGAAGCGGCGGATGGGATCGGAGCCTTCCTGCACGAAGCGGCGGTCGGCTTCGAGCAGCAGGACGCTGAAGCGGATCGTCGGTTCGCGCATGAGAGCGTTTTTCAGATAGCGGTATTCATACCTCGGATACCCTTCCACGTAGAGGACGCGCAGGCCTTTCTCCACCACCCGGACCTCCGCAGACTCGACGTTGTTGTCGCGGCGGCGCTCGTCGGGAAGGGGAACCGCCTCCACGCGGTAGCGGAACCGTCCCGTCCGCTCGGGCCGGAAGGAAAGCTCCGATAGGACCGAAGGATGCGGACCGCCGATCCGCACGCGGCGAGAGGCGACCACCCGCTCGTCGTCCGCGTCGATCACGCGAAGGTTCACCTCCACCGGTGCGCGCAGGCCGCGGCTTTTGAGCGGGACGCCGACGGCCACCAGGTCGCCGAGAAAGACCGTTTCGCGCACGCGGACCGGTTCCACCTCGATGTCCACCGGAGGAACGGGCGATCCGACGCGGACGGTGTAGAGGGGAACGCGTCGCTCCTTGGCCTGATCGAGTGCCGCCGCCATGCCGACCGTG
>CAZNQN010000144.1:5001-6540 GCA_964574925.1 uncultured Phycisphaeraceae bacterium
GCCCGTCGGTGAGGAAGACGATGCCGGCCAGGCGTCGCCCCTGCGCCCGGCGAAGGATGCCCTCCACGGCTGCAGGCAGATCGGTGGCCGTTCCCTCCGGCCGCACCGCCGCCAGCGCTTCGCGGAGGGCGGGCAGGTCCTCCACCGTCGAGAACAGCCCCACGGTTTCGACGGACTCGGCGAAGGTGCACAGTTGCACGGCCTGCCGCCGGAGCAGGGCACGCAGGGGAGCGGCGTCGTGTCGCATCAGCGCCTGACGGGCAAGGTCCAGGCGGGAATGTTCGGACGTTTCCGTTTCGTCGGACAGTCCGGCTCCTTCGGCGACGGCGCGGCGAAGAGATCGATCGCGGTAGCGATCGGTGCGCCCCATGCTTTGGGAGACATCGACGGCCAGCGCGACGCGGGACGGCTCCACGCGATTGCGCTGCCAGACGAGCGCCGGTCCGCACAGCAGCGCGCCCACCAGCAGCAACAACAGCGTGCGGATCGAGGCCAGCACGGCACGCACCCGTCGCGGCGCCGGTTCCCGCCGATACGCCCATCCGACGAGCACGACGACCGCCGCCGTGAAGATCACGCCCATCCACGCCTCGATCGGGTGCTCCCAGCGCAAAAGGAGCGGGGCATCCCGTCCGGGTCGGATGCCTTCCAGATCCAGCCACCATGTCCACAGGGCATCGGTCATCGGACGAGCGAACCTCCGGCGATCGATCCGGTGCGTGTCCGCGACCGGCCCATCCAGGAAACGGCCGCCGACTCGACCAGCAGCAACAGCAGCACGGCGTACAGCAGGCCCGCACCGATCTCCGTCACCTGTGCTTCGCGGATCCCCGGCGCCTTCACGTCCGTCATCCGCCGCACGTTCACGTCCGCCAGGCGTGCGAACGTCTCGGCGTCCACCGGGCGCAGGTCCGATTCGACCGGGTCGAGCTGCACGGCGAATACGCGCTTCGACGGTCCGATCGAGACCGTGATCGGTCCGGCGCGCCGAGCGGGGCCGTACTCGAGCATCATGCGATCGTCTCGAACGACGAGGGTGGGCACGGCCGGGGACTGCCCTTCCGCCTCCACATACGGCAGAAGGGAGACCTCCTGCGGCGCGAGCGGTTCGCGCAGCATCGAGCCGACGGGCAGATTGCGGTGGCCGCCCGACTCCGGCATCACAAAGGACAGACAGGAGAGCATCAGAGAGACGTAATCGCCGCGGGCGGGCAGATTGTTCCAGGTCAAATCGGCCGTGGTGGTCATCAACACCACCCGTCCGTTGCCGCATCGGGCGGCGAGCATGGCCGGGGCACCGCCCGTCAGCGACAGCACCGGTTCCCCGCTCGTCGCCTCCGCCTCCACGTATCCCCAGACCCTGGCGGAGAAGAGCCCGCTGTCGCGCTCGGCCGCGAAGTCCCGCACGATCGGATGGAGCGGTCGCACAAGGTCGAAGCGGCGCGCGGCCTCCTGTTGCGGCTCGACGACGACGCGCCGCAACCGGGCGGGCAGCAGCGCGGCGGCGGTTTCGTTGTAATGCGGCAGATCGAGCGACGG
>CAZNQN010000145.1:0-4494 GCA_964574925.1 uncultured Phycisphaeraceae bacterium
TCGATCGCACAGGGGGGCGACCGCCTCGGGCGTGCCGTCCGTGGATTGATTGTCCACCACGATGATCTCGTAGTCGGCGCGATCCAGACCGCAGTGGGCGAGCGCGCTCAGCGTCTGCCGCACCACCTCGCGGCGATTGCAGGTGGCCAGCACGAAGCTGACGATCGGCCTGTCGGTGCGGACGTTCATCGGGGCGACTCCGGTCGGGACATGGGGTTTTATCGGTCGATGCGGGAGGGGAGGTTGACCCGCTCTACCGGAATCGACGGTGGGCGCGTACACTCGGGGCGGCATGACGCGACGCATCGGTCTGTTCGGCGGCAGTTTCGACCCCATCCACCACGGGCATCTGATCGTGGCCCGTTTCGTGGCCGAACGCGCCGATCTGGAGCGGATCGTGCTGCTGCCTGCCGCCCGACCGCCCCACAAAGAGGCGGAGCGTTTGCTCGATCCGACGCATCGGGCCGAGATGATCCGCCTGGCCGTCGAAGGCGACGAGCTGTTCGAACTCAGCGACTACGACCTGCGGCGCGAGGGACCGAGCTACACCATCGACACCGTCGACCACTTTCAAAAGACCGCGGGGGAGGAAACCGAAGTGTGCTGGATCATCGGTGCCGACTCGCTGCCGGAACTGCCCGCGTGGCACCGGGCGGGAGAACTCGTCGAGCGGTGCCGGATCCTCACCGCCGCCCGACGGGGAGGCGTCCCCATCGACTGGTCGAAACTGGGCGAGACATTCACGCCGGCCCAGGTGGCGCGTTTGAAAGCGGGCGTGCTGCAAACGCCGGTGATCGAGATTTCCTCGACCGACATCCGCCGCCGCATCGCCGGCGGGCGGTCCATCCGCAACCTCGTCCCCGAAGCGGTACGCACCTACATCAAGCGTCACGGTCTCTACCGTTGCGAGACTCCTTCGGCGTAATCGCGGCCGGAACCGCTCTCACCCCTCAGCCTCGTCGAGACGGAGGACGTACCGCCGGTAGGTGGCGATCCCGAGGCAGGTGAGCGGGATGGCGAGAATCAAGCCTAAAAAGCCCAGCAACTTGCCCCAGACGAAGACGCCGAGGAGAACGGCCACCGGTTTGAGCCCCGTGGCCTTGCCCATGATCCGCGGCGTCAGCAGGGTATCCTGGATGATCTGCACGACGGCGAAAACCAGCAGCACCCATCCGATCGAGGCGAGGAAACTCGAATCCCGCTCGATGGCCCGCAGCGCCGCCAGCATCAGCCCCGGCACCAGGCCCACGGTCTGCAAGTAGGGGACCATGTTGAGCAGCCCCACGAACAGTCCGAAGGGTACGGCCATCGGCAGCCCGATCAGCGTGAATCCGATCGAGCAGAGCGTGCCCACGAGAAGGGCGATCAGCGCCTGACCGCGGAAGTACCGCCGCATGGCCAGACTGAACTGCTCGTAGAACTCGATGATCGTTTCCCGATAGGCCGGCGGCAGAAACGCCCGCCAGCGCCGCGCGTATTCCGGATAATCCACCAGCAGAAAGATCAGGTAGAGCAATACGACGATCAGACCCGTCAATCCCAGCACGAGATTGACCAGGAACGTCACCACCGTCCACCCGCCGACGGCCACCCGTTTGGCGAGCTGCACCAGCATCCGGTTGAACTCCTCCGAACGGGTGTACTCGATGGTGCGTTCGAGCAGGTCGCCGAGGTACGTGCCGGCCAGGTCCGAGCGCAAGCGCGCGAGGCGTTCGGACCGCGGCACCTTGCCGGCGTCCCGATGGTACCGCCGCCAGGCGTCCTTCAACTCGCGCCATCCGAAGGCGGTGCGAACATCGCCTTGCGTCGTCTGTGTATCCGAAACGTTCGGCACCGTCACCGCAGCCGCCGCCGACGCCGCCAGGTCCGTCTGCAACCGCTCCAGCGCTTCGCGGAACTGCCCCACCTGGTAGGCCATCAACGGAATCAGGATCGCCACCATCGCCAGCCCGAAGATCCCCAGCCCGGAAAGCGTCAGCGCCACGGAAATCCCCCGCCGCTTCGTCCGCCGTTCGACGGCGGTGACGATCGGATTGAGCAGATACGCCAGCACCACGGCGGCGGCGAACGGAATCAACACGTCGGAAAGATGACGCAACAGCGCGATCAGGGCGGCCAGCACGATCACGGTCAGCACGAGACGGACGACGCGGTCGAACGTATAGGGTGTGGGAGGATCGGTCATGACAGACTCCGTCGGGGCGGCGCTCCGATCGATCGAAACGGAGAACCGATGGGAACACCGAGGCGATCGATCCCGGTGCGGTCGCGCGACCGCCGGGTTTGTCCCCGCGCCGCGGGGTACTATACTGCACCGCCCGGACGGGGGGGAGACCGCGCGAACCGGGGGAGGGACCGACGACACCACCGACCATGACGAACCTGGAGCGAATCCGCAACTTCTGCATCGTCGCCCATATCGACCACGGAAAAAGCACCCTGGCCGACCGGATCCTCGAACGGACCGGACTGCTCCCCAAGCGGCGCATGCGCGAGCAGTTCCTCGACGACATGGAACTGGAGCGGGAGATGGGGATCACCATCAAGGCCAATCGCGCCACCTGCCCCCTGACGCTCGACGGGGTCGAGTACATGCTCAACCTGATCGACACGCCGGGACACGTGGATTTCCACTACGAGGTCTCCCGCGCGCTCGCCGCCTGCGAGGGTGTGCTGGTGCTGGTGGATGCCACCCAGGGCGTGCAGGCGCAGACGGTGGCGAACGCGTATCTGGCCGTCGATGCCGGTCTGGAGATCGTGTTGGTCATCAACAAGATCGACCTGCCGGCCGCCCGTGCGGAGGATGTGGCGCTGGAGGCGGAACAGGTGCTCGGCCTGGACGCGGCATCCGCGGTGTTCGTCAGCGCCAAGACCGGCGAGGGGGTGGACGAGCTGCTGCGGGCGGTGGTGGAGCGGATTCCGCCGCCGAAGGGGGATCCGGAGGGTGCGCTCAAGGCCCTGATCTACGATGCCAAACCCGATCCGCACCGGGGGGTGATCTGCCACACGCGCGTCTTCGAGGGGTCGTTCCGGAAGGGCGATCCGATCGAACTGATGGCGGTGGGGCGGAAGTACGTCGTCACCGAGGTGGGCAAATACATGCCGGGACCGGTTCCCGTCCCCTCCCTCTCCGCCGGGGAGGTCGGCTATTTCGTCGCGGGGATCAAGACGCTCAACGACGTCAACATCGGG
This sequence comes from uncultured Phycisphaeraceae bacterium, assembly GCA_964574925.1. Lineage (GTDB taxonomy): Bacteria > Planctomycetota > Phycisphaerae > UBA1845 > UBA1845 > CAZNQN01. Next base: position 3,193 of record CAZNQN010000145.1, read on the forward strand.
GATACGGTGACGCTCTCCACGCGGCGGACGGAGACGCCCCTGCCCGGGTACAAGCCGCCGCAGCAGATGGTCTTCTGCGACTTCTATCCGGGCGTGGGCAGCACCACCGAGCAGTTGCGCGAGGCCATGGAGAAGCTCTGGCTCAACGACTGCTCGTTCACCTATGCGACGGTCAGTTCGGACGCGCTGGGCATCGGCTTCCGCTGCGGGTTCCTGGGCCTGTTGCACATGAAGATCATCCAGGAGCGGCTGGAGCGGGAGGGGGAGGTGGCCGTGGTGCAGACCGCCCCCACCGTCACCTACGAAATCCTGCTGACCGACGGGACGGTCAGGCGGATCGAGTCGCCCAGCGAGCTGCCGGACCTGTCGAAGGTGGAGGAAATCCGCGAGCCGATCGCCCGCGTGCAGATGATCATCCCCGCCGACGCCGTCGGGGCGGTGATGCAACTGTGCCTGGACCGGCGGGGCGTGCAGAAAAAGACCGAGTATCTCACCGAGTCCCGCGTGATGATGACCTACGAGATGCCGCTCGGCGAGATCATCTACGACTTCTACGACAAGCTCAAAAGCCTCACGCGGGGGTACGGGACGGCCGACTATGAACTCGCCGGCTTCCGGGCGGGCGATCTGGTCAAGCTGGACATCCTCGTCAACGGGGTGCCGGTAGACGCCCTCTCGGTGATCGTCCACCGGGACAAGGCCCAGTATCGCGGCCGGAAGCTCATCCAGCGATTGAAAAAAGAGATCGACCGGCACATGTTCGAGATCCCGCTCCAGGCGGCCATCGGGTCCAAGATCGTCGCCCGCGAGACCATCCGCGCCTTCCGCAAGGTCGGGACCGCCAAGTGCTACGGCGGGGTCATCACCCGCAAGCGGAAGCTGCTCGAAAGACAGAAGGAAGGGAAACGCCGGATGAAGATGGTGGGGAACGTCTCCATTCCCCAGGAGGCTTTCCTGTCGATCCTGAAACCGGACGACTGACCCGCCCCCTTCCCGCCGGGACGGGAAGGGGGCGCGAACTGCGCCCGGGAGGACTCGAACCTCCAACCTACTGGTTCGAAGCCAGCCACTCTATCCAATTGAGCTACGGGCGCGGGAATCGTTCGATGGTTCCGCCGTTGCAGAGGCGCAGGGACGATTATAGGATGGTGGCTCACGCCGTCCAGCGGACCCCGCAACGGCGGCGCGGCGTTGGAGACCGTCCGACCGGACGCAACCGCGATCGGGGGCGGTCCTGTCGGTGCTGTGGACTGGAAGCGACCGGGATTGGAAGGACGTGGCCAAGGTGAAACCCTCTCCCCC
>CAZNQN010000145.1:4504-6531 GCA_964574925.1 uncultured Phycisphaeraceae bacterium
TTGGGACGGGCTCGGGATACCAGACCGCCATCTTGGCGGAGGTGGCGGAGGAGGGCGTCGCCAAGCCCGAGCCGGAAGAGGTGGCGGCGCGTCCGACGGCTCCCGCCAAGCGCAGCCCCGGCACCAAGGAGGTCATTCCCTTCCGGTGGAAGCTGCTGGCGGAAGCGAACGGGATCATCCTCACGCTTTTCAAGGCCGTGGAACGCGAGGACGTCGAGGCCCAGCTCCAGCGCGTCCTGCGCGACGGGTACTACAAGAATCCCCGCATCGTCAGTGCCGATCACAAGGTGGTGCAAAGCGCGGCGGCCAAGGCCCGCGTCGCCAAGCTCATGAACGCCAACGGCAAGAAAGAAAAGGGGAAGAGCAAGAAAACCGCCAAGGGCAAATCCGCCGCCGGCAAAGCGAGGTCGACGAAAACGGCGTCGAAAGCCGCGTCGAAAACCAAAGCCAAGTCCGCCAAAAAGAAAACGAGCGCGACCCGAAAGAAGACGTCGGCCCAAGCAAGCTCGAAAACCGCCGCCGGGAAGAGCAAAACGTCCGCCAAGACCAAGGCCAAACGCAAAACGAAAACCAAAACCAAAGCGGCCAAGAAGACCAAGACCGCCGCCCGATCGAAGTCGCGCACGAAAACCAAGAACAAGAAAACGAGTCGCCCTTCCTCACGGAAGAAGAAATGACTTCCCACCGGGGCGAAGCCGCGATCTCCTACCGCTGCGGCCCGGTCAAGCGCTTCAGGAACAAACGGTGGTCGTCTACGTTGACGCCCCGGCACTGATCCACATCCAGACCGCGGCACGCCCACGGCGTCGTTCCATCGTCGCCGGTGAAACAACGCATCAGCGCGGCACAATCGCGAAGATCGACGTCTCCGTCGCCATCGGCGTCGCCTCGGCTTGGAACTGCGAACACGACGGGGGAGGCGACATCCTCGGTCAACGAATAAATTATGGTGTATATTGCGGCCACCGGAGACCCGAACAGAGCAACAGGAGGGTTGAAATCGGCCGCATAAGGATCTCCCGGAGGCAGAAACTCTGCGATCTCGACCCAGAACAGCCCGGTCCACTGGAACACATAAACTGCCTCAGGCGCACCCACATGGTTGCGATCCTGATTGGCAAAAACGGCGATCAACCCTCCCGAGGTCGCCACGGATTGGCCGAAGCCATGGACATCCTCATTCGGTGCAGTCAGTTGCTGTTCAAACGCCCAAGCCGTAGCGTTCCGCCGAAACACGTATGCATTGTTTCCGCTCCCGACGACAAGAAGGTCGGCGAAGACGTCTAGGGATTGGCCAAAAAATGCGGAGCGTGCGTCGTTCGGATTGGTGATCGTTTCGTCCAGCGCCCAGAAATCGGTTGTTTGGCGGAATATATAGACGGCGCCGGAATTTGACTCGGCGGTATCGTGGTACGGCGCTCCCACAAAGAGCGTGTCTGCGGAAAGGGCAAGAGCGTCCCCGAAAGCATCCCCGGACGCCCCGTCTGGGGGGATCAGCTTCCCGCGTTCGACCCACGTATTCTCCGTCCGTTCCAGCACATACACCGCGCCGCTGCCCTGGTCGAGCGCATCACTTGCCGGAGCACCGACGAACGCGATGTCTCCGGACATCGTGACGGCCGCACCGAATTGGTCGCCTTCCCGCCCGTCCGAGGCCATCAGCTTCTGTACCTCCTCCCAGCCGTTGGGCCCGCGCTGGAAAAAGAACACCGCCCCCGCCTCAGGACCGTTTTCCTCGTCCTCGGTGACTCCCACAAGTGCGGTGTCACCGTCCAGGAAGAGCGCTCGTCTCCGCACCGGCGACGGAGACGGGTTCATAAAGTTCCGCGTTCCCAGATTTCCTTCCAGAAACCATGTCGAGCCGTTCCATCGGTACACACGCGCCATGATATACATCCCATTTTGTGTCTCGACGTTCTCCCCCACCAGAAGTGTGTCCTCTGAAAGGAACACATCGTTCTGTGACAATCTGCCGGTGTTTTCCGGGTCGGACGGTTGCAGAACGATCGGATCGAACGGTTGATCGG
>CAZNQN010000146.1:0-2717 GCA_964574925.1 uncultured Phycisphaeraceae bacterium
TGAGTAGGTCGCTGCCGTGAATGGAGGAGGTTTCCTGCCGATTCCAAGCCGTGCGAACGAATCGGGGTTGCGACTCGGCGAATCGTCCGCCGGGGTCGATGTTTCCGATGTTTCCAACGAAGGATTCTCTGTCGGACGCTTTTTATTGCACGGTGCGGCGGCGCGATTGCAAGAGGCGAAACCGATCGAGAAGGGTATGAAGTAACAATGGAATCGCGATTGGATACGCGCAAGCCGTCTTGCGAATGGCGCGACCATCCGGGGTGTCGGGCATGGCCGATCTCGGCAAAATGCTGGTGGTCGCGGGGCTGGCTCTCGCGGCGCTCGGCGCGCTGATCTGGGGACTGGGGCGGATCGGCTTCCGCGGCCTGCCCGGCGATCTTCGTTACGAGGGCGAGCACGTCCGCATCTACGTCCCCCTCATGACGTGTCTGCTGTTGTCGGTGCTGCTGACCGCCGGGCTGTGGCTCTGGCAGTGGTGGAGTCGCCGGCAGGGATGACCGTCCGGTGGCACGAGCGGAGCGGCAGGGAGCATCTCCGACAACGTGTGCCGCCGGTTCTTATCCTCTGTCCGTCTCGATCCGGCTTGCCTTCGGCGACGTAGCACCTACCGAGCTGCGCGGTTCGTTTCCGGGCGGCGGCGCGTCGCGCACACCTCGCCGATGTTCTCGCCGACGGCGCGGGTCAACGCGAGCCGTCGCGTGTCCGATCCTGTCGCGACGGCCTCGGAATCGCGGATCGTTACCGGATGGCCCGTTCCGAGCCTTGACAGGCTCGCGGCGTTGGCGGCACGTTGAGGTCGTGCACACCGGGGGCGGCGGGATTATAATGCCGTCGTCTCGAGGGGAGCGGATGGACGCTTTCGCCGGACGGCGCGACGACGCGGAGGCGGGCTTCCTCCCAGACATGTCGCCCAAGGCGCCGCGAGCGCGATGGTCCAGGATCGAGTCGTACGTCCGCGTGAGGAGGGGCGCGGGACGCAAGCGAAGGAAGGAGGCACACGTATGGCCAAGATCAAACTTGCGATTGCGGGTGTCGGGAACTGTGCCAGTTCGCTCCTTCAGGGGCTGGAATACTACCGGACGCGGCGGACGGATTCCGCCGGGCTGCTGCGCCCGGTGATCGGCGGCTATCGCCTGGAGGACATCCGGGTGGTGGCGGCGTTCGACATCGACCGGCGCAAGGTGGGCAGGCCGCTGGAGGAGGCCGTTTTCGCCCCGCCGAATTGCACGACGATCTTTCATCGGGAGCTGCCCGCCTACGGCGTGACCGTGCAGATGGGCCCGGTGCTGGACGGGGTGGCCGATCATATGGCCGACTATCCGGAGGATCGCGCCTTCCGCGTCGCGGACGAGGAGCCCTGCGACGTGGTGAAGGTGCTCAAGGACACGGGCGCGGACGTGCTGGTGTGTTATCTTCCGGTCGGGTCCGAGGAGGCTGTTCGTTCCTACGCGCGGGCGTGTCTGGAGGCAGGCGTGGCGATGGTCAATTGCGTCCCGGTCTTCATCGCCTCCGATCCGGAATGGGCCTCGCAGTTCCGGGAGAAGAACCTGCCCGTCGTCGGCGATGACGTGAAGAGTCAGCTCGGCGCGACGATCGTGCACCGGATGCTGGCGCGTCTGATGGTGGACCGCGGCGTCCGTCTGGATCGGACCTATCAGCTCAACACGGGCGGCAACACGGACTTTTTGAACATGCTCGAGCAGGGGCGGTTGCGGTCCAAACGCCTGTCGAAGACCGAGTCGGTCCAGTCGCAACTGGACGTGCCGCTGGAGCCGGACGACATCCACATCGGCCCGTCGGATTTCGTGCCCTGGCAGCGGGACAACAAGGTCTGTTTCCTGCGGATGGAGTGGCGCGGGTTCGGCGACGTGCCCATGAACCTGGAACTTCGCCTCAGCGTGGAGGATTCGCCGAACTCGGCCGGCATCGCCGTCGACGCCATCCGCTGTGCCAAGCTGGCGCTGGATCGCGGGTTGAGCGGTCCGCTGCATGAGGTCTCGGCCGTGTGCATGAAACGCCCGCCCAAGCAGATGAACGACGTAGAGGCCCGCCGGCGGCTCGAGGCGTGGATCGCCGGCGAGTAGGCGGATCGTCTCGACCATGCGATACGACGCTCGAGCGTCGGCGCCGGTTGCGGTCATCCTGGCCGCGGGGGCGGGATCGCGACTGGCGCCGCGTCTGAACGGTCGCACCAAACCGGAAATCGACGTCTTGGGGATGTCGCTGGCGGAACGCCTCGTCGTCTCCTGTCTGGAGGCGGGCGTGGACCGCTTCCTGGTGGTGCTGGGGCATCAGGCCGGGCGCGTGCGGCGGCACTTCCTGCGCATCGCCCGCACCCGCGGCGGGCGGTTCGATTTCGTGCAGGCGCCCGACTGGGAAAAAGGCAACGGGGCGAGCGCGCTGGCGGCCGAATCCCGCCTGGGCGGTCGTCCGTTTCTGCTGTTGATGGCCGATCATCTCGTCCCGCCGGCCCTGATTCGCGCCGTGCTTACCGCGCCGCCTCCGGAAGGCGGCGTGACGCTGGCCGTCGATCGGGACCAGCGCAACGTCGTCGATCTCGACGATGTCACGCGCGTGGCACTATCGGGCGACCGCGTGACGCAAATCGGCAAGGGGCTGGAGCCGTGGAACGCCGCGGATACCGGCGTCTTCCTGTGCACGAACGGATTGTTTGAGGCCTTGCGCGAAGCGCGGCAACGCGATCGACACGCCCT
>CAZNQN010000146.1:2727-6230 GCA_964574925.1 uncultured Phycisphaeraceae bacterium
ACGCCGGGATCGCGTCCGGGCCGTCGACGTCACCGGTGCGGATTGGCTCGACGTGGACACCGAGGAAGCGCTGCAAGCGGCCCGCCGGCGACTGCTTCGACCGTTGAGCAAGGGGACGGCCGACGGCTTCGTCTCCGCGTGGTTGAACCGGCCGATCTCCCGTCGCATCACCGAGCGGCTCGCCGCCACGCCGCTGACGCCCGATCACGTTTCCTTTCTGGCGTTTCTGCTTTGCCTGGGCGGCGCGGTGCTGTTGATGCGGGAGGAGTACGTATGGGTGCTGGCCGGCGGATTGCTCGTGCAACTGGCCTCGATCGTGGACGGTTGCGACGGGGAGCTGGCGCGGCTCAAGCATCGTGCCTCCGCCCGCGGCGCCTGGCTCGATACCATGCTGGACCGCTATGCGGACAGCGCGGTGGCGCTGGCGATCACCTATGCCTTCTCGCAGCGACATCCGGGAATCTGGCCCTGGACGGCGGGCATGGGAGCGCTGGCGGGCTTTTTGCTGGCCGGGTACGTCACCAAAGAGTACGCCGCCCGCTTTGGGCGGGACTATCCCGACGACGTGCTGAATCGGCTGAAACGACGCGACCTGCGGTTGCTGTTGATCGCGGTGGGGGCGGCCGTCAACCGCCCGTTCGAAGCGCTGGTGACAGCCGGGCTCCTTTCGCACCTCTGCATCCTGGGGATTCTGGTGTCCGGATGGCGGTCGGCGTCCTCCCGCGTCAGGGCATGACCCATGCGCGGAGCCAGACGCCGAGCGGATCACTCGCGCCGTACAGGAACGGGATCCACCACGGGGCGGCGAGCACGAATCCCAGCACGGTGCCGATGCACAGATCGTAGCCCGCCGATCCGCGAGGCTGATGCCACGGCAACCGCCCCCGTCGGACGGTCGGTTCCCGCCCGGTGATGCGGGCGTGGGCGTGACGAAGTCGTGTCACCGCCGTCAGCAGCGGCAGCGTGCCGAGGATCCAAAGGGCCGCGGGGATGTGCCCCGTCAGCGCTCCCCATCCCAGCACGCCGCAGCGCTCGCCCCGCTGCCAGAACCCCACGCGGCAGGAGTCGATGAGATTCTCCGCCCTGGCCTTGATGTAACTGATCAGCGCCGCATGGGCCGCCCCCGCGAGGCTGAGCACCACATAGGTGAGATGACCGAGGGTGGCGAAGTGCAGGGCGCAGGCGAAGAACATCAGCGCGTCCGCCCAGCGGTCCAGGGTGGAATCGAGCAGGGCGCCGAACGGTGTCCGCAACCGGCCGGTCTGTGCCATCGCCCCGTCCAGCATGTCGCAGGAAAACGAAAGCGTCAGGATGATCGCGCAGGTCAACGGCCAGTAGCTGACCGTCGTCGGGGCGATCCGCCGCTCCCAGGGCGGGGCGTGCCCGGCGCCGAGGAACAGTCCGACCGCCGCCACCGCCGTAAGGATGAACCCCAGCACGGTCAGCATGTTGGGGGTGGCGCCGGCCCGCACCAGCATCATCGCCAGCCCGTCCCGCAGGCGGGCGATTCCCTGGCCGATCCCCGCTCCCGGTCCGCGGCGCGGGGCGAGCACACGCTCCTCCCCAAGAGACGGAGCGGAATGAAGGCTTTCGTGGCTCATGACGACGGCGTTCCGCAGGATTCCCCGCGAGGTCTGTGAAATCGTCCCCTTCTGCCGCATGCGCATTCCGCCACCGGGCTTCAGGGTTCTTCAAGGGTATCCGATTCCTGTTTTTTCGGCCACCGCGCCCCGGGTACGCCGGTCGGTTTGCTCCCGGGGTGGGGAGGCCGTTCCCTTCGGATGCCTTACGCCCGCGCGATGCCGGAGTTCGTCGCGGACCGGGCTGGGAGCGGGCGGGCGGGTTGCGGTTGCGACGATCGGCCGGATGGGGTATCGTTCTTCACCGGAATCGCCCTGGCGTGGGGGCGAGATGCGTCGGTTTTCGAGGGAGAGTCTACGATGAACTTCGGCTTGATGGACTGGTTGTTCTGGGGCGTGATCGTCTGGGGTGTGTTCCTCAACGGGTTCTCGAGCTTGCTGGGAACGGGAACGGCGTAGTCACGTCCGTTCCGAGGCTTGGACCAACGCCCGCTTTGTAGACAGGCGGGCGTTTTCGTTTGCGCGGAGCGGCGGGGAGACGTCGGACCGATTCGCCGCCTGCGCCGCTTCACGCCTTCTCCGCGTACCGGAACCGCGCGTCCGGGCAGTTCGGATCGTCTAGGCATTCGATCCGTCCCTCGCCGTCCCGGCACAGGTGGCGAAGGAGGTAGACGATCGTTTCGATCTCCTCCCGCCGACCGAGGCTTTCGGCCAGTTCCGTCGCCGTCGGCGTCGCCTCCGGATGTGTCCGCAGGTAAGCCAGCAGACGACGCTGAAGATCGATCGCGTGCTGCGCCGCCCGTTTGCCGGCTTCGACGCCCGGCTGATCGTAGGCGTTGAGATCCATCAGCTCGGCGTACAGCCCCACGGTCCGTTCGTAGAGGGCGATCAGCACGCCGAGGTGGAAGGCGTCCACGTCGTCGAGCGTGATCGTCAGAGAAGGCCGACCTCGCTCCGCCAGTGCCTCCCGCGTGCCGAGATAGCAGGCGTGCAGGTAGTCCCCCGTCGTCACCTCATCTTCCACGAACAGGGAGTGCGGTCGGCGGCGGTCCTTCCAGACGGTGAGGAAGTGGACGAAAAAGTCGGCCGGCCCGTCGCGCAGTTGCTGCACCAGCGCGTGCTGGTCGGTGCTGCCCTTGTTGCCGTAGACGGTCAGCCCATGATGGATCGCTTCTCCCTTGCGGTTTCGTTCCTTTCCCAGGGATTCCATGACCAGTTGCTGGAGGTAGCGACTCAGCCCCGCAAGCCGGTCCCGGTAAGGGAGGACGACCATATTGGGCAATCCCCGTTGATTGCGGGCGTGGTACCATGCCAGCGCGAGCCGGGCCGCAGGGTTGTCGTCGATGGACGTCCCCCGCGTGAGCTCGTCGCACGCTTTGGCCCCGTCAAGCAAAGCGCGGATGTCGAGCCCCTGAAGGGCGGCCGGCAGCAGCCCCACGGCCGAGGTCACCGATGTCCGACCGCCCACGAAATCCCACATCGGAAACGTGCGGAGCCACTTCTCCTTCCGGGCCTGCTCATGCAGCGGGCTGCCCTCGGTGGTGACGGCGACGGCGTGTCGCGGAAAGGACAGCCCCGCCTGTCTGTAGGCATGTCGGACCTCCAGCATGGCGTTGCGGGTCTCCTTCGTCCCGCCGGACTTGGAGATCACCACGGCGAGCGTGCGGCCCGGCGTTTCGTCGAGTTCGTCCAGGACACCGTCGATTCCGTCCGGGTCGGTGTTGTCGAGGAAGGCGAGCACCATGGCGTCGTCGCCGCCGAGCGCGTCGTGCAGCAGTTGTGGACCCAGGACGGAACCGCCGATCCCGATGACCAGCACCACGTCGAAGGCGTCGGCCCGCTGGGGGCGGATGCGGCCGCGGTGAACGGCTTCGGCGAACGATTCGATGTCCGCAACGGTGCGTTCGATGGCCTCGGCGATTT
>CAZNQN010000146.1:6240-6501 GCA_964574925.1 uncultured Phycisphaeraceae bacterium
AGTCTCGGCGGCGTCGGTGCCAGTCGGGGATCGCGCAGCCAGTAGTGTCCGACCATCCGCCCTTCGTCCGGATTGGCGATGGCGCCGGCTTCCAGACGGGCCATCGCCTCCAGCGCCTGATCCATCCGCGGGCGCATGGCGGCCAGAAACGTGTCGTCGATATCCATCCGAGCGAGGTCGATCGTCAGACCGAGCTCGCGGATGGCGAGGTTGTTTTTCTGGAATCGTTCCCAGGGCGCGGATCGGCTCATGGGGTTCTCT
>CAZNQN010000147.1:0-878 GCA_964574925.1 uncultured Phycisphaeraceae bacterium
GCGTCCAGAAGCGCCGACACGTCGGCTACACCGCTCACCCCGTCCCCGTCCACATCTCCCGGCAGCACGCCGAGACGAACGGACCGGCCGCTCGGCGTGTGGGTGATCACCGTCCAGGCGTCTTCCGGGACGGCACGGTCGAGCGTCACCCGCGCCCGCTGCGGGGTAAGGGGTGTGACGGCCGCCACCGACGGTGCGGACGCCGAGCTTCCCGCGATCGTGATTGTGAAATCTCCGGGCGTAAGCGAATCGACGCAGCCGTCGAACGTCAGCTCGACCTCCCGCCACCGAGTCGTGGGGTTCGAACCGTCGGGTTGAAAGGGCTGGCGGGCGTCGACGGCGCCGTCGGGCGGGACGCTTCCCGTCGGCATCGGTTCCGCCGGTGTCGTCGGGACGATCTTGAACACCTCGCCGTCGCCCCAATCGCACAGATAGATTTCTCCGAAAGCGTCCCGGCCGAAAGACGATATGGTGGTGATACTCAGTCCCGACGGCGTCAGAGCAGTCGACCACTCGGTGATCTCGGGCCCGTCCAGATCTCGTTGCTACAGAAGTCGGAGAAGAAATACGCGCCGCTCAGTTCGGGAATCGCACAGCCGCGATACACCTCGCCGCCGGTGATGGAACAGCGGGAGTTGCGATGCTCGTACTCGTAAAGGGGCAGCGTCAAGGTCGGGTCGTCGCACGCGCATCCGGACCGCCCGGTGCAGGCGGAACCCTCCATGCACCGCCAGCCGTAGTTCTCACCACCGGCGGAGGCGCCCGGCTGATAGTCGATCTCCTCGACGGCGAACTGCCCGACGTCGGCGATGAACAGGTCGCCCGTTGCCGGATCGAAGGAACACCGCCACGGATTGCGCAGCCCGTACGCCCAGATC
>CAZNQN010000147.1:888-3386 GCA_964574925.1 uncultured Phycisphaeraceae bacterium
GATCTCATCGTCGCCGACCGTGCCGACGAAGGGATTGTCCGGCGGGAGAGCGTAGTTGCGCATCGGATCCTCGGGGAAATCGTCGCCGCGCACGTCGAGGCGCAGCAGGCTGCCCCACAGATCATCGACGATCGTCTGCCCGCGGTTGTCGGGGTCGAACTGGTTCCCCCCGTCGCCGACGGCGATGTAGAGGTACCCGTCGTTCGGCCCGAACCCCATCCAGCCGCCGTTGTGGTTCGCATACGGTTGCGGAAAGGTGAGGATCACGTGCGCGCTGTTCGGGTCGGCCCGGTCGGCGTCCGCCGAGACGCGGTAGCGGACGATCCAGGTGGCCATCGGGCCGGGTTGCCGCCCCGACGTGTAGTTGACGTAGAAGAACCCGTTCTCGGCGTAGTCGGGATCGAAGACCAGACCGAGCAGGCCCAGCTCTCCGTCGGCCACCGTCAGGTGGCTGATGTCCAGGAACGGATCCGGCAGGAGCGTACCGTTTTTCAGAATGCGGATCGTGCCGCCCTGTTCGACGATGAAGACGCGCTCGAAATCCCCCGGTGCATAAGTGACGTAGAGCGGGAAGGAAAGTCCCCGGGCGACCCGCACGGCCGTGATCGGCGGCGTCCCGGCCCGAACGCCCGGAAGACCGCCCGCGCAGGCTCCCAGCAGCAATGCAAGTGTGACGCTCCCGGTACGTGTCGGCATACGGAACCCTCGCGCGATTCGATGCGGCTGCCCCCTCCGTCGCTTGTCGGTCACGTCGTTCCCCCTCGTCCCGCTTTGCAGCGGCAACCCCCGGTGGGACCGTCCCCCCCTCAACAGTATAGGAAGGATCCCACCCGAAACACCCCCTTCAAGCGCACGAGGGTGCGTCCGGAAACAAGGAGACGCAGGTGTCAAGGGACGGCTGCAAACGTCGCTTGCGAATCCGGACGGCGGACGCCTCCCAGAGCTGCGACCGCGAACAGAGCCGCGACCGCTTGCCTGTGCCCCTTTGCGTGCAACGCACAGGCAGGCGTGCGGGCACGCAGGCAGACCGGTGAGGGCGCGGTTTGCTACTGCGGAACGGCGCTGCGGACGGGTACCCGTTCGCGGAACGAGTCTTGGAACGTCCGCGCGAGCGCGGCGGGACGAACGGATCAATCCTTGGCCCGCTCGATGTACTCGCCGGTCCGCGTATCGACGTTGATCCGTTCCCCCTCCTCGATGAAGGCGGGGACGCGGACCTTGGCGCCGGTTTCCACCACGACTTCCTTGGGCTGGTTGGTGACCGTCGCCCCTTTCACCACCGGCGGCGCCTCGGTCACGGTCAGCGTGACGGTGACGGGCATTTCCAGTTGGACGATCTGGTTCTGGTAGACCTGCCCGGTGACCCGCTGGTTGGGGGTGAGCCACTGGGCCGCGTCGCCCACGATGTCCGCCGAAACGGGAAACTGATCGTAGCTTTCCAGGTCCATCAGGATGTAGTCGTCCCCGTCGCGGTAGAGGAATTCGTACTCGCGGGATTCCACGAAGGGCACCTCGATGCGGTCGTTGACGTTGAAGCGGACGTCGAACATGGTGCCGGTCTTGAGGCTCTTGAGCTTGGTCTGCATGTAGCTTCCCTTGTTGCCCTTGGCCACGTGGCGGCAGTCATGCACGACGGCCAGCTCCCCCTCGTGGATGATGGTCCTCCCCTTGCGCAGGTCGATGGCTTTGATCATGGTCGTTTCCGTCTCCGGGCGTCTGCGAACGCCTCTCGGATCATCCAAAGTTCTGCTCGTTTTATCCTTGCACATCCAAGGGGAAGGGTCAACCGCGAACGGCGACCGCACGCCCCCGATGCAGGCTCGTCGCAGAGGACGGAATCCCCTACGATAAGCGGACCATGGGACGAGCCCGACGTTCGGCGGTGCGCAAGTATCACGACCGCGTGGCGCCGATCTACGACCACAGTTACGACGACGCCTTCTGGCAGTGGCACGACGCCCTGACGTGGGACTACCTCAAACCGTACCTGCCGCGAACCTCCCGCGCCGAGGTGATCGACCTGGGCTGCGGAACGGGCAAGTGGGCGCTGCGACTGCTCAAGAGCGGCTTCGTCGTCACCTGCCTTGACGTCTCCCCCCGCATGTTGGAACAGGCGCGGAAGCGGATCGAAAACGAAGGCGATCGGGACCGCGCCCGCTTCGTCCAGGCCGACCTGATCGACCTGTCGGACCTCCCCGCCGGGCGGTTCGAGCTGGCGGTCGCGCTGGGCGATCCGATCGGCTGCTGCGACTCGCCCCGCGAGGCCATGAAGCAGATCCGCCGGATCCTTACGCCGAACGGCGTGCTCGTCGCCAGCTTGTTATCGAAGCTGGCCGCGGTGGAGTACTACGTGGAACGCGGCGACGCGCGGGCGCTGTCCCGCTTCCTCCGCGAGGGGCGCACGCACTGGCTGACGCGGGACCGGTCCGAGCGGTTTCCCATCCACACGTTGACACGGAAGGAGCTGTGCCGGCTGGCAGAATCGACGGGCTTTACGG
>CAZNQN010000147.1:3396-4310 GCA_964574925.1 uncultured Phycisphaeraceae bacterium
ACGGAGGTGGGCGGCGATCGAGAAGCGACTCGCCCGCGATCCCGAAGCAGCGGCGCGGGCGTCCCATTTCCAGCTCGCCGCCCGCGCGGTGCCTGCCGACTGAGCGAAGCGTCGCCGACAAGAGGAGGATGCCCCCGATCCGGGGTGAAGACCTTCAAGGCGGCGTCGCCGCCTTTCCCCGCACCGTCGCGAGACGCTCGAGGGCGAGCTTCGTGTAGCGATGCTCGTCGCCGAGACTTCGCTTCAAGGCGTCGCAGGCTTTCTGAAGGGATCGTTCCGCCTCGTCCCGGCGTCCCAGTTTGAACAGGCACCACCCGGCCGAGCTTCGACACAACGCGGGGAACCAGTGCTTCGCCCCGAACACCTCCTCGGCCGCGGGAACGATCCCTTCGTACGCTTGCAGCGCCTCGGCGTATCGTCCCCGGTCGCGACGTACGCCCGCGAGGTTGTTCCACGTCATCAGGGTGGAGGGATGGCGCGGTCCCAGCGTCCGTCGCTGCTGCCCCAGCAGGCGGGCGAACATCGCCTCCGCTTCCTCCAGGCGACCGACATCGGCCAGCGCGCCGGCATAGGATCCCAGGGCCGTCATCGTGTCGGGGTGCGTTTCCCCGCGGAGGCGGGCGAGCGCCGTGTACGCTTCTTTCAAGAGGGGCAATGCCTGGTCCGGATCGCCGCCGTCGTGCAGCGTCCGCGCCAGGTTGTGCAGGAGCTGGAGCGTGAACGCATTCTCATCGCCCAGCACCACGCGGGACCGTGCCAGCGCCTGTCGATACAGGGGGATCGCTTCCTCGAATCGGCCCCGCTGGCGCAGCGTGTTGGCCAGGTTGTTCATGGCGGTCAGCGTTTCCGGATGATCGGGGCCGCGAAGCCGTTGCTGGGCCTTCAGAAACCGCCGGAACATCGTTTCGGCCTCT
>CAZNQN010000147.1:4320-6498 GCA_964574925.1 uncultured Phycisphaeraceae bacterium
GCGAGGTTGTTGAGCGCCGTCAGCGTGTCGGGATGATCCTCGCCCAGCCGCCGGGTGCATCGCGCAAGCGCTTCGCGCAGGACGCGCTCCGCCTCCGCCGGTTCTCCCGCCTTCCATAGCAGACCGCCCAGAAGCCGCAGGGTGCTCAGCGTATCGGGATGGTCCGCACCCAACCGACGCCGTTGATCGGTCAGCACCTCGCGCGCGAGGGCGACGGCTTCTTTCAGCTTTCCCTCGGCCCAGAGGATCTGCGCGAGGGTGTTGCGGGCGAGCAGGTAGTCGGCACTCTCGGTCCCCCAGACCGTCCGCCCGATCTCGAGGACGTCACGGAGGGTCCGCCGTGCCGCTTCCGGCTTGCCGGCGTAGAACTGCGCGGAGGCAAGATCGTGCATCGCCCGCAGCGTGCGCGGCGCGCGATCGCCTGCCAGCGCGCGAAGCTGGTCCACCTCTCCCGCGAACAGGCGTGACGCCTGCTCGTAACGTCCAAGGCTCAGGTAGCTGTGCCCCACCATGTTCAGCAGGGCGGCCCGGATCTCCGGACGGCCCTCGAAGCGCCGGTCGATGTCGGCGACGGCCCGGTCGAGCACCTGGGCCACCGTCACCTTGTATCCGTCGCGCTCGGCGTCGACGGAGGAAAGCATGTCGTCCAGGAAAGCGAGAACGGCCTTGTTCTTGTCGGCCTCGGTCTGCACCTGCCGCCACCGCTCCTGCGCGAGACGCTCCGCCTGCCGCGCCCGATGGAACAGCACCATCATCACCGCTGCGAATGCGATGCACAGCACCGAAAAGAGACTGACCACCAGCGCGATCCGCCGGTAGCGTCGCAGCCTGGTGCGCACGATCCGCCAGGTCCGCTCCCGCCGTGCGGCGATGGGTTCCCCGGAGAGATAGCGCCGGATGTCCTCGGCCAGCGCCCCCGCCCCGGCGTAGCGGCGGTCCGGGTCTTTCGCCAGACACGTCAGCACGATGGTGTCGAGATCGGCATCGACACAGGCGGCGAGCGTCGAGGGCGGCGGGGGATCCACGTGGAGGATCCGCTGCAGGACGTGCTCCGGGGCGTCGCCCGATTCGTGCGGCAGCCGTCCGGTGAGCAACTGGTAGAGGATCACGCCGAGCGCATAGACGTCGGTGCGGACGTCGACGCGGGGGGCGGCGGTCTGGAAGCCGGCCGAGAAACCCAGCGTACCCGCCACCTGTTCCGGCGCCGCCCAGGCAAGCGAGCCGAGAAACTCTCCCGTGCGGCTCACCGTGGACACGCTCCGCTCACCCGGGCCGGGCGGCATCTGAAACTTGGCCAGACCGAAATCGAGCACGCGGGGTTCGCCGTCCGCGTCGATCCGGATGTTGCCCGGTTTCAGATCACGATGGATCACGCCGTTTTGATGCGCGTACTGCATCGCCTCGCAGATCTTCAGGAACAGCGACAGCACCGCGCGGGGAAATCCTTCGTCGCGGGAGAGGTTCGTTCGGACGTGCTCGTCCAGCGTCGGGCCGTCCACGTACTCCATCACGAGGTACGGCTGCCCCTCCGGCGTGACGCCGCTGTCGCAGATGCCGACGATGTAGGGATGGCGCAGGGAGGCGACGGCGTCGATCTCGCGCTCGAACCGCCGCAACGCCGCCGGAGACGCGAGCGTCCCGTCCAGCAGCACCTTCACCGCCACCGTCCGCCCGGTGGAGCGCTGCACCGCCCGATAGACGATTCCCTGCCCGCCCCGCCGGATCTCCCGCAACGGCTCGTATCCTTCGATCTGCGGCGGCACCGGCCGATAGAGGGAACCGCGACTGCGGCGCAGTTCCTCGATCAGCAGCCCCGGATCACGATACCATGCCGAATCGTCCTGCATCCGCGATGAGGCCCCCTCCGTCTCCAATCCCAACCGCGCGTTCGACCGGACGATCGCGCGAACCCGCGACCTCAGACAACCACGGTCGGTCGTTGTTCGTCACGAGACGCGAGCGCTCCCTGCGGTCGCGGAGCGAACCGGGTGGATCCGAAACGACATTTAACCTTCCTCTTCCACCTGGCGGGCGATCAGCTCGCCGAGCCGCCGGACGATCCGCGACTTGGCCTGATACACCTGGTCCACGCTCAGACCGAGGGTCTCGGCCGTCTCGGCCGCGCTTTCCCCGTTCAGGGCGTATCGCTCGAACGCCTCGAGGTCGTGGGCGTTGAAC
>CAZNQN010000148.1:0-6495 GCA_964574925.1 uncultured Phycisphaeraceae bacterium
GGAGCGGATCCGGTCGAGGTCGAGTGGGGGCGTGGCACCGGCACGAGCGGCGACGTAGGCGCCCGTGCGGTTGGCCAGCCGAAGCGTCTCTTCCAGCGGGTTTTTCTCCAGCCACGCGACGATCATCGCAGCCGTGAACGCATCGCCCGCCCCCACCGCGTCCACCACCCGCACCGGGATGCCGGGTTGCTTCGCTTCCTTCGTTCGGGAGACGGCCAGGCATCCCCGCTCCGCCCGCGTGACGCAGACCAGATCGAGGTCGTACCGCGCGCGAAGGCGGCGGGCGAAACCGATCGGCTCGGCGGCTTCCATGTCGAGCAGCTCCGCGACGGGTGCGATCTCCTCCTCGCTGAGTTTCACGATGCCCGCGCGGGCGAGCGATTCAACGAGCACGTCCCGATCGTACCAGGGCGGTCGCAGGTTGACGTCGAGCACGCGCAGCGCCGCGGCGGGCGCCGCGTCCACGCACTGCCGGATCGCGTTCCGACTGACGGGGCTTCGCTGGGCCAGGGTGCCGAAGCAGACGGCCGACGCCCGCCGGACGGCGGTTCGGACCGCATCGTCGAACTCGATGTAGTCCCAGGCGACGTGTTCGTGAATGGTATAACGAGGCCGGTCGCGCTGCGAGGTGTCGACGGTGACGGTTCCCGTGGGATGGTCGGGATCTCGCTGGATGGTTTCGACGGACAGGCCGGCGCGTCGCCAGTGGTCCAGCAGCGCATCGCCGAGTTCATCGGCGCCGACGCGAGAGACGACAACGCCCTCGGCCCCGAGGGCGGCGGCATGATGGGCGACGTTGGCGGGGGCGCCGCCCGGTCGACGGCTCGATCCG
The DNA here is from genome assembly GCA_964574925.1 of uncultured Phycisphaeraceae bacterium. Lineage (GTDB taxonomy): Bacteria > Planctomycetota > Phycisphaerae > UBA1845 > UBA1845 > CAZNQN01. The sequence goes on from CAZNQN010000148.1 coordinate 833, forward strand.
AAACAGTCCCACAACAGTTCACCGATGCCGACAACGACCGACCGGGATTCGTTATTCATGCAGGTGATACCCCCTACCGTTTCTTCCGCGGCGGATCGCCTTTCGGTCCGGCGGAGGCGGTGTGCCGCAGGTAGCGGCGCATGGCCCGGATGGTGGACTCGCTGAGATGGTGTTCGATGCCCTCGGCGTCGATCTCCGCGTCGTGCTCGGGCACGCCCAGGGCGGTAAGAAACTCATAAATGAGATGATGGCGGCGGCGGGCGGCACGGGCGAGACGCACGCCGGCGGGCGTCAGGAAGATCGAGCGATACGGCTCGGCACGCACGAAACCGTCCCGCTTGAGGCGGCGGATGGTGTTGGTGACGGTGACGTGGGTGACGCCGAGGCGGGCGGCGATGTCCACCGCGCGGGCCTCGCCCTTCTCACGGATCAGGTCGTCGATCAGCTCGACGTAATCCTCCGCCAGTTCGCGGGCGTGGTCGGCGCGCGTGCGGCGGTGTCCGCGGACGCTCCCGCGGGGGGCGGGGTTCGAGGCTCGTCGGGACGCCTTGGCTGCCATGCGGCTCCACTATAGCCCGCCCTTGAAGCGGAAGCCAGCACCGCCGGTGCTTGACCCCGCGGCCGAGAGCAGGTAGAGTCATCGCCGGCAATTTTAGCATCGGCTAAACTCTTACGCATCCGATAAACATGAGCGGTGGCGGATCTCGACCGCCTCGCCGCGGCGCTTCCGTGGGCCGGGATGCACCGGCCCGTCCGGGCGGCGGGTGCGGCGCCGGCGCGATGACCGGAGAGAACGGATGACTCCAAAGCATGGTTCGCATTGCCGGACCGGTGCGTGCTCCGTCGGACGAAGGCGACCCATCGCCACCACCGGCGGCGTCGAGCGTTTCTCGAAAACGGGGACCGGTCCTTTCCCGATCGGATACGGATGGAGTCCGGTTCCATCGCGCGGGCTCAAGCCCGCGGCCCGGCGCATCGGGATGAAAAACACACTCACTGCAAACGTGGCGGTCTCGCTCCTGATCGCGGCGGCGCTCTTCCCCCGGGGGACGGCGGCTGCGGAAGCACCGAAGCGACCGCTGCGCATCGTCTGCACCACCGGCATGATCGCCGACATCGTCGCGCAAGTTGTCGGCGAACGCGGCAAGGTGGAAAGCCTGATGGGGCCGGGCGTCGATCCGCACCTCTACCAGCCGACGCGCAACGACGTGGCGCGGCTCTTGCGGGCGGACGTGGTGTTCTACAACGGGCTGTTCCTGGAAGGGAAAATGGCCGGCACGCTGGAGCGGATCGGACGGCGACGACCCGTCTTCGCCGTCACCGACGTGCTCGACCGTTCCTATCTGTCGTTCCCGGAGGCGTTCGAAGGACACCCGGATCCGCACGTGTGGATGGATGTGACCGCCTGGAAACGATGCACGGAGGGCGTGGCCGAGACGCTGGCATCCTTCGATCCCGACGGGGCCGAGCAGTATCGGGCCAACTATCGCCGCTACGCCGAAACGCTGGACCGGCTCGACGCCTACGCCCGGCGGGTACTGGGGACGGTCCCGCAAGAGCGTCGGGTGCTGATCACGGCCCACGATGCGTTTCATTATTTCGGGCGGGCCTACGGCGTGGAGGTGCGCGGGATCCAGGGGATCAGTACGGCCTCGGAGGCGGGGGTGCAGGACGTCAACCGACTGGTGGAGCTGATCGTCCGGCGGGGCGTGCGGGCGGTGTTCGTGGAAACATCGGTGCCGGACAAGCACGTGCGCTCGCTGATCGAGGGGGCGCGGGCGCGCGGGCACAAGGTGCGCATCGGCGGGCGACTCTTCTCCGACGCGATGGGCAAGCCCGGCACCTACGAAGGCACGTACGTGGGTATGATCGATCACAACGCCACCACCATCGCCCGCGCCCTGGGCGGATCGCCCCCGCCGCGCGGCATGAACGGAAAGCTTTCCTCCGCGCCGCCGTAGGACACCTTCAGGCTCGACGGGAACCGAAACGGCGATACAACCGGCGCACGGCATCGCGCGGGCTTCAAGCCCGCCCTTGCGGACACGCGAACAAAAACGCTCTCGCTTCTCAGAATCTGCTGACGGAGCGGACGGAAAAGGATATGGAGTTGCGATGACGTTTCCGGTGATTCGACCTGACGTCCGGCCGACGACGGAAGACCACGACGCCGCCAGTCCGGTCTCTATCCACGACATGACGGTGGCGTATCACCGCAAGCCGGTGCTGTGGGACATCGACTACGCGGCGCCGGCAGGCAAGTTGATCGGCATCATCGGTCCCAACGGAGCGGGCAAGAGCACGCTGATCAAGGCGTGTCTGGACCTGGTCCCCCGCGCCTCGGGCAGCGTCCGCTTCTTCGGTCTTCCCTATCGCAAACAACGGCACCTCGTGGCGTACGTGCCGCAGCGGGAAAGCGTGGACTGGGACTTCCCCGCCAGCGCGCTGGACGTGGTGACGATGGGGCGCTATGGGCGGTTGCCGTGGTGCATGCCGCCGACGCGCAAGGACCGCCGCATCGCCCAGGAATGTCTGGAGCGGGTGGGGATGGCCGACTACGCCGAACGGCAGATCAGCCGCCTGTCCGGCGGACAGCAGCAGCGCGTCTTTCTGGCGCGGGCGCTGGCGCAGGACGCGACGATCTACTTTATGGACGAGCCGTTCGCGGGGGTGGACGCAGCCACGGAGTCGGCCATCGTCGAGTTGCTGCGCGAGCTGAAACAACGGGGGCGAACGGTGCTGGTCGTCCACCACGATTTGCAGACGGTACGGAACTACTTCGACGAGCTGGTGTTGCTGAACATGCGGATCGTGGCGTGCGGACCGACGGAGGAGGTCTTCACGGAGGAGAACCTGCGGAACACCTACGGCGGGCGGCTGACGATTCTGGATCAGGCTGCGCAGGCCGTCGCCCGCGGAGGGGTGCGGCGATGACGGATGCGCTGGCGTGGATCGACGGGGGGGAATGGGTCCGCGTGCTGTTGCTGCGGGATTACAACACGCGGGTGGTGGTGCTGGGGGCGACGCTGCTGGGGACGGCGGCGGGTGTCGTCGGATCGTTCGCCTATCTGCGCAAACGGGCGATGCTCGGCGACGCGCTCAGCCACGCCACGCTCCCCGGCATCGCGCTGGCGTTTCTGCTGACGGGGGAAAAACAGATCGGGTGGCTGCTGCTGGGGGCGGCGACGACCGGCGTGCTCGGCGTGCTGGCGGTGATGGGGCTGCGATACGTGCCGCGGGTGCGGGAGGACGCGGCCATCGGCATCGTGCTGAGCGTCTTCTTCGGCGCGGGGATGGTGCTGCTGAGCATCATTCAGCAGTTGGGAACGGGCAACGAGGCGGGGCTGCAACGGTTCATCTACGGCCAGACGGCCTCGATGCTCAAGCGGGACGCGCTGCTCATCATGGGGACGGCCGGGCTGGTGCTGACGGTATGCGCCATGCTGTACAAGGAGTTCCGACTGGTCTGTTTCGACAAGGCGTATGCGGCCGCCCTGGGGCGACCCGTGTTCCTGATCGACCTGGTGATGATGGGACTGGTGACGCTGACGGTGGTGGTGGGGTTGCAGGCGGTGGGGCTGATCCTGGTGGTGGCGCTGCTGATCGTGCCGGGGGCGGGGGCGCGCTTCTGGACCGACCGGATGCTGGGCATGGTGCTGCTGGCGGGGGCGTTCGGGGCGGTGAGCGGGTGGCTGGGCGCGACGATCAGCGCATTGACGCCGCGTCTTCCGGCGGGGGCGGTGATCGTGATGGTCACCGGCGTGTGGTTTCTGATCAGCCTGTTTTTGGCGCCGCGGCGCGGGGTGCTGGCCGGGATGTGGCGACAGTGGGCACTCGCTCGGCGCGTGGCGGAACACCACCTGCTGCGGGCGCTGGCGGAGTTCGAGGAACAACGGGGGGAAGGGACCGAGGTGACGATTGGAGAGTTGCTGCCGCTGCGAAGCTGGTCGCGGGGATCGCTGCAGCGGTTGATCCGCCGGGCGAAGCGGCGGGGATGGCTCGAGGCGGAGGCCCTTCCGCGGATTCGGCTCACGCCCGCGGGGCGGCGCGAGGCCTGTCGCGTGCTGCGCAATCACCGCCTGTGGGAACTGTACCTCATCCACCATGCCGACATCGCCCCCTCGCACGTGGACCGCGACGCGGACGAGATCGAGCACGTGCTGCCGGAGGAGATCGTAAGCGAGCTGGAGCGGATCCTCGCCCAGCAGCAGCGCATTCCGCCGTCGCCGCATCAGCCGGAGCCGATCGCATGACCGCGTGGGACTGGAGCCTCGACGGATGGATCGTACTGACCGCAGTGCTCAGCGCCTGTTCGTGCGCCCTGCTGGGCAACTATCTGGTGCTGCGGAAGCTGAGCCTGATGGGCGACGCCCTCTCGCACGCGGTGCTACCGGGGCTCGCCGTGGCGTTCCTGCTGACCGGAAGCCGGGGAAGCTGGGCGATGTTCGCCGGCGCGGTGGTCGCCGGAGCGCTGACCGCCCTGCTGACGCAATGGATCACCCATTACGGCAAGGTCGAACACGGGGCGGCGATGGGGGTGGTGTTCAGCATCCTGTTCGCGCTGGGGCTGATCCTGATCCGCCGGGCGGCCGACCGGGTGGACCTCGATCCCGGCTGCGTGCTGTACGGCAACCTGGTGCAGGTGCCGCTCGATGCGCTGGATCATCGCGTGCCGCCGGTGGTGGTCCGATTGGCGGCGGTGTTGCTGCTCAACGCGGCGTTCGTCGTGCTGTTTTACAAGGAGCTGAAGATCTCCTCGTTCGATCCCGAACTGGCGACGACGCTGGGCATTCCGGCGACGTGGATGCACTATCTGCTGATGATCCTGGTGGCGATCACGACGGTGGCCAACTTCGAGGCCGTCGGTTCCATCCTGGTGATCGCCATGTTGATCGTGCCGGGGGCGGCGGCCCACCTGTGGACGGATCGTCTGGGGTCGATGCTGGGGGTGAGTCTGCTCATCGCGATGATTTCCGGCGCCGGGGGGCACGTGCTGGCGACGTTCGGGCCGGCGTGGGCGGGGTACGAGTGGTCGGCCAATCCGGCGGCGATGATGGCGGTGACGGCGGGCGGACTGTTCGCGCTGACGGCGCTGATCGCGCCGGTCCACGGGGTCGTCCCGCGGGCGTGGAACCGGATGGCCCTGCGGCTGCGCGTGCTCGAACAGGATCTGCTCGGGCGCCTCTACCGGGAACAGGAGTTGCAAGGAGACGCCTGGGCGGGCACGCCGGTGGACACGGTGCTAACCTGGACGGGACGGTCGTTCCTGACCCGACCGGCCCTGTTTCGCCTGAAGCGGCACCGTCTCGTCCGCATGGATCGGGACAAGCAAGGGAACCGGCGCGTGACACTGACGCCGGAAGGGTCGGCGGCGGCCCGTCGCGTGGTGGGCTCGCACCGGCTGTGGGAGACGTACCTGGCCGAGCACTTCGACCTCTCCGCCGACCACCTGCACGCGCCGGCGGAACGGATGGAACACTACATCACGCCGGAGCTGGAGGAGGCATTGCGGGAGCAGTTGACGCATCCTGCGCGTGACCCGCACGGCCGGCCGATCCCGCCGGAGAACGCCTCCTCCGCCTGAACGCCGCCCGTTTGGCTGGACGCTCCCCGCCGCCGATGGTATTCGATGGGTTCTCGCGGGGCGCAGGAACCGCGACGGC
>CAZNQN010000149.1:0-6422 GCA_964574925.1 uncultured Phycisphaeraceae bacterium
TCTCGACATAGACGTTCTCGGCCGTGATGTGCATCCCACCCCGCGGGCAGGCATGGGCGATGAATCCGCCCTCCCGGCTGCCGTAGCCGTCGGCCACCGGAACCTGAAAGCATTCCTCCAGCAACGCCCGTTGCGGCGGCAGACACGTTTCGCCCGTGACGAAGACAACCTTGAGATTGCGCAGGTCGGGTCGCCGCCCGCGTCGCCGGGCATGTTCGGCAAGAAGGGCGAGGCTGCTGGGATACCCGAACAGGGCCGCCGGGCGGAACCGTTCCAGCTCATCGAGATACGCATCCATCCGCGCCGGCGACATGTCGAACGCCGACAGCAACCGGTGATTGAACAGCGAATCGCGGAACCGCTTGAGGGCATCGGTCCGCTTCCATTCGATGGGCGACCCCCACAGGAACAATTCCCGCTCGCCCACCTCCACGCCGAACCAGCGGTGGCTGCGGATCCGCGCCGCCTGGTCGAACGCCTGCCGCCGGCGGTCGAGGAAAAAGCGCAGCGGTTCTCCCGTGGATCCACCCGTCTCCGCCGGGATCAACCCTCCAGGCACCGCCGGCCAGGTCATCTCCTCCCGATGAGCGCGGATTTCCGCTTTCGTGAGTGGAGGCAATGCCCGCAACACGGCGATCGGATCGTCGCAGACGAGGTCCGCCCCGGTGCGCTGGATCCGCCGCCGGTAGAACGTCGTGTTCGCATGGGCATGTTGCAGCAGCGCCCGCAGCTTCCGCCGCTGCATCGCCGCCAGGTCGTCCGGCGCCAGCCACTGCGTGTGCATCATCGCTTCGACGAAGGCGAGCGTTCGCCTCCCGAGCAGACGCTCGTGCAACGGCACGATCAGATGTCGCGTCAGAAACGGCACCATGGGCATCCTCGCCGCCCCGGAATCCGCAGGCGGCGTCCGGTCACCGTCCACAAAGCGCACGTTTTGCGCAACCGCGGACGCATCGTGGGTTTATCGGCGGCTGCGCGGGCGATCTTGGAAAGGATGCCGGCATCGTCCGCGCGTCACGGCGATGCGGTTGGGACGGATCCTGCAAACCCCGGCGGTTCGACACACGCGTCCCTTGCCTCCGGAGGGCGGATGCGAAGACCCGGAAAAAGCCGGGACGCGATCCCCCCGACATGTCCCTCGAAATGAATCTTCAGGGAATGACGAGGGCGACGCGCTCAGGCGACACGATGCACGCACCCCATGCCGGAACCGGGACCGCGGAGCGGGTCACGGGTTGCGGCGCCAGACGGTCCCGTCGGGCAGATCCTCGAGCGTGATGCCCATCTGCGCGAGGCGGTCGCGGATCATGTCGGCGGTTTCGAAATCCTTCTTCTTCCGCGCGTGGCCGCGGACGTCGATGAGAATCTGCATGACCTGGTCGGTCAAGCCGTCCTCCGCCGTCGTGTTGCGAAGCGGTGGATCGATAAACAATCCCAGCAACCGGCCCAGTTCGATCAGGCCGCGGGAGGCGTGATAGGCGTCGTCCCGGTGTTGTTGGGCCGATGCCGCGTCGCCGGCACCGTCCAGGTCATGTTCCTCGATGAAGCGGTTGATCCTGCCGGCCAGCTCGAACAGGGCGGCGATGGCGCCGGCGGTATTGAAATCGTCGTCCATCGCCTGATGGAAGGCTTCGTCGGCCTCGCGGCAGGCGGTGGCCAGCGATTCGGAACGGATCGCCGCCAGGGATCTCGCCATCCCGTCGCCCTCTTGGTCCGCGTAGGGCGACCTGCCGGTGATCCGCTCGATCCGCTCGAACAAACGGTAGAACGTCTCCAGGCCCTTGCGCTTGCTTTCGAGTTCGTCTTCCGAGTACTCGATGGGGCGGCGGTAGTGGGTGCTGAGCACGAAGAAGCGGATCAGTTCCGGCGGGTACGTCTCCAGCAGGTTGTGCAGCGTCATCTTCATCAACGCTTCCTGCATCTCCGGCGAAGCGTCCGATTTGGAAATCTTCTTCGTGTTGACGCGCGTCAGACCGTTGTGCATCCACACGCGGGCGAACGGTTTGCCGGTGGCCGCCTCCGACTGGGCGATCTCGTTCTCATGATGCGGGAAGATCAGGTCCATCCCCCCGCCGTGGATGTCGAACGTTTCGCCCAGATAGCGCTGCGACATGGCGGAACACTCGATGTGCCACCCCGGTCGTCCCTTGCCCCAGGGGGAATCGAACTTGACCTCGTCGGGTTCGTCGGGCTTGGCCGCCTTCCAGAGCGCGAAATCCGCGGGGTTGCGCTTCTCCCCGCTTTGCAGCGCGCGCCGACCCTCCTGCTCCTCGATCCTGCGGTTGGAGAGCTTGCCGTATCCGTCGTGCTTGGTCACGTCGAAGTAGACATCCCCGCCGGAGACGTAGGCCACCCCTTTGTCGATCAACCGCTGCACGGTCCGGAGGATGTCGCCGATGTGCTCCGAGGCCTTGGGCATGATGTCGATGCCGTCCACGTGCAACCTGGACATGGCGTCGAGATAGTCGCGCGTGACGCGCTCGGCCAGTTCGAACGTGGAGGTGTTCTGTTTGCGGGCCTCGTCGATCAGTTTGTCGTCCACGTCGGTGATGTTCACCACCCAGGTGACGTCGTATCCGCGATGAACGAGGTAGCGTTTGATCGCGTCGAAGATGATCGGTCCGACGGCGTGCCCGATGTGACTGGGCTTGTAGACCGTCGGGCCGCAAAGGTAGATGCCGATCTTGCCCGGGTGAACCGGCTCCAGCGGTTCCTTCTTCCGCGTCAACGTGTTGTAGACGGTGATGCCCATCGTCTGTGCCCCTCGACTCGCAAAACGTCCCCTCACGTTTCCCGAAACGCTCACCCGACCGCGCCGCGACCGTAACCAGTCGCTTGCTACGAACGTCGCTCCCCGTTCGTCATCCGCTACGGACCACGGCCGCCACCGCCGTACACGCCATCGCGTCGCTGTAGCCCAGCGGGCCCATGCCTTCGTTGGTCTTGGCCTTGACGCTGACCCGCGGCGGCTCCAGCCCGGTCAGGGAGGCGATGGACGCCGCGATGCGACGCTTGTACGGCGTCAGCTTGGGCTGCTCGGCGTGAATCACGACGTCGATGTTGGACGCCCGGTACCCGGCCTGGCGCACGTTCTCCATCGCCTCCCGCAGCAGCTTGCCGCTGTCGGCGTCGCGGTAGGCGGGATCGTCGTCGGGGAACATCTCTCCGATGTCGGGCAGACCGGCCGCCCCCAGCAGCGCGTCCGTCACCGCATGCAACACCACGTCGGCATCCGAATGCCCTACCAGTCCCAGGGGGTGGTCGATCTCCACCCCGCCGACGATCAATCTCCGTCCTTCCGCCAGCCGGTGGATGTCGTAGCCCACGCCCACCCGATAATCCGCGTTCACTGGATGTCCTCCCGATCCCGGTTGGCCTTCGGCTGCGTTTTCGGGTAAACCCTACACGCTAGTGCGTGCGGTGGAGGCTTGCAAGACCCGGGGTTTTCGGACCCGCCGCCGGTCGTGACCGCGACACCGGCCTTCCGCCCGCCGCCTTGCTTTGTCACCTGGTGCGGGCCTACAGTTGAACGCGGGGTGGAATGCGTGCCTTCCTCTCGGTCGTGATCCAGGGGAATCACCGTTTTCCGAACACACCCCATCGAATCCAGACGGGGGAGATGCAGAATGCGACGGACGTGGACATCGTGGGGGACGATCGTGCTGGCGTGCGCGGGGCTTGGCCTGGGGATGCTGTCGGGGGGATGCCCCACACCGCCGCCCGGCGGAAACGGCAACGCCAACGGCAACACCAACGTCAACGACAACGGAAACGCCAACGACAATAGCAACAACGGCGGCGCGCCGCTGCCCTTGCCGAATCCCGACGGCGACGACGACGGGGACGGTGTCCGCAACGCCGACGACCTCTGCCCCGACACGGCGCAGGGCGAGACGGTCGACGCGGCCGGTTGCTCCGAGGCCCAGCGCGACGACGACGGCGACGGCGTGCCCAACGGCTCCGATCAATGCGCCGATACGCCGCAGGGCGAAACGGTGGACGCCGGCGGATGCGCCGACTCCCAGAAGGACAGCGACGGCGACGGCGTCACCGATGACGCCGATCAATGCGCCGACACCCCCTCCACCGTGCAGGTCGATGCCCAGGGTTGCCCGGTGGGCGATCCCTCCGCGCCGGATGCCGACGGCGACGGCGTGGGCGACGACATCGACCAGTGCCCCGACACGCCCCCGGGTGCCCCCGTGGACGCCAACGGTTGTGCCGATTCCCAGAAGGATGCCGACGGCGACGGCGTGACGGACGATGCCGACGAATGCCCCGACACGCCGCAGGGGGAAACGGTCAACGACAAGGGTTGTGCCCCCAGTCAACTCGACAGCGACGGCGACGGCGTGACCGATGACCGGGACCAGTGTCCGGACACGCCCCCGCGGGCGCAGGTGGACGCCGACGGCTGCCCGGTGGATACCACGCCGCCGCCACCGCCGCCCCCGTCCGCCAGTTGCGGAAACGGCACCGTCGAGGCCGGCGAGGAGTGCGACGACGGAAACACGGTGGACGGCGACGGGTGCTCGGCCAACTGCACGATCGAGGTGCCGCCGCTGACCAATGACGGCTGCGCCGACGCTCTTACCATCACCGACGGCACCACCGAGTTCGACAGCACGGGGGCGACCACCGACGGGCCGCAGGAACCCGGATGCAACTTCCCCTTCGGCGACATCCAGGTGGGGGCGGACATCTGGTTCCGGTACGTGGCCACCTGTGACGGGGAAGCGGTCGCCAGTCTCTGCGGCAGCCGCTATGACACCAAGATCGTCGTCTACGACGGCGGCACCTGCCCGCGGACGGGCTCGGCGCTGGTCTGTTCCGACGACGACTGCGGGCCGAACAACTTCAACGCCCGCGTCACCTTCCAGGCCGTCCAGGGCCAGACCTATCTGATCCGCGTCGGCGGCTTCGAGGAAGACAGCGGCGCGGGCATGCTCACCGTCCGCTGCGGGGCGCAGGTGTGCGGAGCGGGCAACGGTGCGTGCGGGGAGGGCAACGGCTCGCCCGGATGCGACGACGCCGGATGCTGCCAGACGACCTGCGCGGTCGATCCGTTCTGCTGCGACGTGGAGTGGGACGTCTTCTGCGCCGGCGAGGCGGAAGGGCTGTGCGGCGGGAGCTTCCCGGCCTGTGCCCCGGGCGCCGGCACCTGCGCGGGCGCCCACGCCGGCGGCGGATGCGACGACGTGGACTGCTGCAACACCACCTGCATGAGCGACCCGTTCTGCTGCGTGGACCAGTGGGACGATCTCTGCGCGCGGGAGGCGTTCGACCTGTGCTTTTTGGCCTGCGGCGACGCCACCGCCGGCGGATGCTTCACCAACACCGGCTCGCCCGGTTGCGACAACGCCTCCTGCTGCGAGACCGTCTGCGCGGAGGATCCGTTCTGCTGCACCGACGTGTGGGACCAGACGTGCGCCGACCGGGCGGCCCAGCTCTGCCGGTAAAGGAGGAACGTCACCCTCCCCTCGGCCGGGTACCGCCCGATGACCGTGTCGAAGAGAACCTGCGGAACCTGGGGAATCCGGGCAAACAAACGGAGCTTCGATCGCCCGGAATGGACGTCTCTTCGGGCACGGAAACGCCGGTTTTCCGGTGACACCGAAACGGTCCTCAGCGCCCGATAACGAAAGCTTTCCGGTTGCTTCCGGATGGCGTTCGTGCGATACTGAAGGTTCCACAATGTGTCCGCAGTCCTGCGGTCGTCGCCTTGGAAGAGACGGACCCGGAGATTGAATCGAATGTCGTATCCGCGCCGGAATCGGACCGCTCTGAGGGAATGGATCTGGATCCTGCCCGTACTGCTGATCCCCCTGGTGGGATGCCCGTTGCTGTCCTCCCGAAACGACACGGGCAACGGCAACGACAACCAGAATGCCAACGTCAACGACAACGGTAGCGGACAGCCGCTCCCGCCGCAGGACGCCGAGATCAATGTCGTCATCGAGGGACAGGGCAGCGTCCAGCAGGAGGCGACGGTCGGCGGCGTGCGCCTAAGCGCGGTACCCGACAACGGATGGCTGTTCAGCGAATGGGTCCTCAGCAACGGACAATCGATCCGCCTGAACCCGACCTTGTTCGACCCCGAGGACGACCCGACGGTCACCGCCCGTTTTGTCCCGGATCCGAACGTGGCCGATTCCGACGGCGACGGATTCGTCGACGCCGCCGACCAGTGCCCCGGCACGCCTTCGGGGGCGGCGGTGGATCTCGACGGATGTGCGGCCAGTCAGCGGGATTCGGACAACGACGGCGTGACGGACGACGTGGACGCCTGCCCGGATTCGCCCTTCGGGGCGGCTGTGGGTGAGGACGGCTGCACACCCGACGAGCGGGACAGCGACGGCGACGGCGTGCCCGACCCCTCCGACCGCTGCCCCGACACCCCGCCGGACGACAGCATCGACAAC
>CAZNQN010000150.1:0-4215 GCA_964574925.1 uncultured Phycisphaeraceae bacterium
TAGACGTGTTCGGCCATCCACTGTTCGAGACGGACGAGCCGCGCTTCCATCGGTTGGGACAGCGTGACGACGGGGCGACCCGCCGATCGTACCGCTTCCACCGAATCCAAACCGCTCAACCGCCGTCGGGCTTCTTCGACTGCGTCGTGCAGCAACCTTCGCAGCACGGCGTCGAGGATGGGGCGACGGACGGCGTGGATCGACGCGGGGGATCGTTCGGAGACGGTTTCCTCCTTCGCTTCTTTCCACAGATCGATCGCTTCCAGTTCGGCGGGGGCCACCAGCTCCGCCCCGATGGCGTCCTCCAGATCGTGCAGGGCGTAGGCGAGGCGATCGGCCAGCGAGGCGATCTGCGCTTCGACGGACGGCGCAGGGGGAAGTTCGTCTTTAGAGCATTTCTCGTTTTTGTGTTCCGAGCCGCGGGCTTGAGCCCGCGCGATGCTTCTACGTACCTTTCGCCTCCGGTGGGCAGACGCCCGGTCCACGTTGTTGAGAAGTGCTTCGGGGTCGGGGGCGCCCGGCCGGTCGTAGGGCGTGGCGTGGGCGTACAGACCGGCCCGCGTTTCGCGGGTGAGGTTCAGACCGCGGAACGGCGGAAACGGGTGCTCCAGCTCCTCCACCACCCGCAGAGCGTGCACGTTGTGGTTGAACCCGCCGTGATCCTTCATGCAGGCGTCGAGGGCGGCTTCCCCGGCGTGGCCGAAGGGCGGATGCCCCAGGTCGTGGGCGAGGGCGATGCACTCCGTCAGCCGTTCGCTCACCCCCAGCCGGCGGGCAAGCAAGCGGGCGGTGTGGGCGACCTCCAGCGTATGCGTCATCCGCGTGCGGAAATGATCATGGTACGGGGGGGCGAAGACCTGCGTCTTGCCCTCCAGGCGGCGAAAGGCCGTGCACGTCACGATCCGATGACGGTCCAGCTCGAACGGATCGTCCGAAAGGAGGGACGGTTCCGGATGGCGGCGCGCCCCGCCGCGTTCGGTCCGGATGGCGTAGGGGGCGAGATGGGCTTCCTCGCGGGTGGTCATGATCTCGGGAGACTCAGCGAAGACCGAGCGCGGCCGCTTTGTCCACCAGTTCCCGGTAGGCGGCGTCGAGGGCGTCGGGGATGACGCGGGTGTCGCCGATGACGGCCATGAAGTTCGTGTCCCCCGACCAGCGGGGCACGACGTGGGCGTGGAGATGCCCGGGCAGTCCCGCGCCGGCGCACCGCCCCAGGTTGTACCCGATGTTGAACCCTTCCGGGGCGAGCGCTTCGCGGAGCACGCTCACCGCGTCCCGGATCATGCGCGTCATGCCCGTCATTTCCTCGTCGCCCAGGTCATGCAATTCCCCCCGGTGCTCGCCGAGGCAGACGAGCAGATGTCCGTTGGTGTAGGGGAAGCGGTTCATCACCACGAACCCGGTCGGCGTCCGCCAGATCACGTGATTCTCCCCGTCGCGGGCGGGATCCGACCAGTATCGGCACAGAAAGCACCCTTCCTCGGAGAGTTCCTCGCCCAGCGACCGGATGTATTCCATCCGCCAAGGCGCCCAGAGGTTCTTGTTGCGGTCGGCCATGAGTTCCCGCTCCGGCGTCTTGCCGATCGGGAGTGTAGTCCGCGCATGGGCGTTTCACAACCCGGCTCGGGGAGGCGTCGAAGATCGCGCACCTTGCCTTCGCCGAGTGGAGGGATACACTGCGAACGGCATGTGGGAACCGAATCGTCAGGCCGGGATCGTGATCGTCGGCGCCGTGCTTTTCGCCGGGACGGGCGCCGGTTGCCGGCAGAAGCCGGTGGTCAAGGAGGGCGATGTTCCACCCGTTCCCGTCCAGACGGTCACGCTGTACGGCATGACCCTCGACGAACAGGCGGGGCCGAAGCAGGTGGTCTATGCGCTGCTGCGGGCGATTCGCGATGATTTCCTCGCCTCCGCACCGAAAGAACGGCGGGAAGCGCTCCGGCGCGAGATGCAACTGGCCGCCACCGACGTCCTGGAGGCGATCAACCGCACCACCATGACCCGCGAAGAGTTCATCCGCGAAGTGGTGGACCTGTGGACGCCCACGGTCTCCCACTATGTGCACGATTTCGAGACGGAGTGGGAAAAGGCGGAACCCCGCCTGGTGGTGGGGCCCACGCGGCCGTTGAAGGGCCTCGATCTGGAGACGGAGCGGTGCGCCGTCTACATGCAGGTGGACGATCCGAGCGGCGATCCGGCGGCGCGGGTGGTGATGAGCGTCTATCTCGCCCGCGACAAGGGGTTCTGGCGCGTCACCCATCTGGGGTTCCGGCATGATCGTCGTTCCCTCCAGCCGGATACGAAGGCGCAACCGGTCCTCTCTCCGGACGGCGCATCGCAAAAGCGGGGAGCGTCCGGCGCCTGAGTCCCCTACGTGGCGGTGGATCGAAACGCCGTCTGTGGACCGCAACGGCAGGTCTCCAAGGACCCGCGTGATGAATCGACGGAGCAGCGGCCGTCCCGGCGGCGCCGCATCCGTAAAACAGAGCCGCGACCGTGAGGGAGCGGTCCTGATCCGTTCCTCCACCGCGGACGCGAACCGCCTCCGGTTTGCGGAACGAGATTCGAAACCGCTTGCTCGCGCCGGTCGGCGACCCGGGGAGGGAACTCGGGCCCGGCTTCGCAGGAAACTCGTGTCATGGATCGGGCCGACATACGCATCAAGGGAGCGCGGGAACACAACCTCCGCAACGTCTCGCTGACCCTGCCGCAGGGGAAGCTGATCTGTTTCACCGGCGTCTCGGGCAGCGGCAAGAGCAGTCTGGCGTTCGATACCCTCTTCGCCGAGGGGCAGCGCCGCTATCTCGAATCGCTCAGTTCGTATGCCCGCCAGTTCCTGGGGCAACTGGCCAAGCCCGACGTGGACCAGATCCAGGGTCTCAGCCCCGCCGTCGCCATCCAGCAGAAGACCAGCGGGTGGAACCCGCGGAGCACCGTGGGAACCATCACCCAGATCCACGATTATCTCCGCGTTCTCTTCGCCCGCGTCGGCGTGCAGCATTGCACCCGCTGCGGCAAGAAGATCCGCGCCCAGACGCGGGAGGAGATCGTCGCCCGCATCCTGGAGCTGCCCGCGGGGACGAAGGCGGCCATCCTCGCGCCCGTCGTTCGCGGCCAGAAGGGCGAATACCGCGACCTGTTCGAGGACATGATCCGCCAGGGATACGCCCGCGCCCGCGTGGACGGCACGATCGTCCGTCTGGCCGAGGCGCCCTCGCTCGCCCGGCACGTTCGGCATCACATCGAGATCGTGGTGGACCGCGTGACGATATCCCCCGCCGCCCGCTCCCGCCTGGCGGAGGCGGTGGAGGCGGGTCTGAAG
Source organism: uncultured Phycisphaeraceae bacterium (assembly GCA_964574925.1). Taxonomy (GTDB): domain Bacteria; phylum Planctomycetota; class Phycisphaerae; order UBA1845; family UBA1845; genus CAZNQN01. The sequence goes on from CAZNQN010000150.1 coordinate 3,323, forward strand.
CTGGGCGACGGTTCGCTCATCGTGCAGCCCACGGATTCGGAACCGTCCCCGGCCGAGAAGAAACACGCGTCGTCTTCGACGGCGGGGGATCTTTTCCTTTCATCCCGTTACGCCTGTCCCGGTTGCGGGATCAGTTACGAGCCGCCCTCGCCGCAACTGTTCAGCTTCAATTCCCCCACCGGCATGTGCCTCACCTGCGACGGCATGGGCACGACTTTCGATTTCGATCCGGACCTCCTGGTTCCCGATCCGAACAAGTCGTTCCTGCAACTGGCGATCGCGCCGATGCGGACGCGGATCGGTCGATGGCGGCGGCACATCTACCAGGGCGTCGCCCGCCACGTCGGCTTCGACCTGAAGACGCCGTGGAAGAAACTGTCCCGCAAGGCCCGTCACGCCCTTCTCTACGGAACGGGCGATGCGCACATCACCTTCGAGTGGCGATGGCGGGGCGGCGTCTGGCGGCACGGCGGCACCTTCGAGGGCGTGATCGCCGAACTGCGCGAGAAACACCGCAAGGCCTCCTCCCCCATGGTGCGTGCGTATTATGAAAAATTCATGCGCAAGCGGCGGTGCCCGGATTGCGACGGCGCCCGCCTCAATCCGCAGGCCCTGCACGTCCGCGTCGGCGGGCGCAACATCGACGAGGTCTCGAAACTGCCCGTCGCGGATGCCCTGCGCTTTTTCGAAAACCTTCGTCTTACGCCCGTCCAGCAGGTGATCGCCGAACAGGCATTGAAGGAGATCCGCGGGCGGTTGCGCTTCCTCTGCGACGTGGGGTTGGACTACCTCACGCTCGAGCGCCCCGCCCCGACGCTGTCGGGCGGGGAATCGCAGCGCATCCGACTGGCAAGCCAGATCGGAGCCGGACTCGCCGGTGTGCTCTACATCCT
>CAZNQN010000150.1:4225-6364 GCA_964574925.1 uncultured Phycisphaeraceae bacterium
CCCGCGACCAGCGGCGACTGCTGGAATCGCTCGCCCGCCTCCGCGATCAGGGCAACACGGTGATCGTTGTCGAGCACGACGAGCAGACGATGCGGGCGGCCGACCTCCTCGTCGATTTCGGCCCCGGTCCCGGCGTCCGCGGCGGCAAGGTCGTCGCCTGCGGCGATCTGGACACCATCGCGCGGTGCAAGCGATCGGTCACCGGCAAATACCTCCGCGGCGAGGAAGCGATCGAGATTCCCGAGAAGCGCAGACCCGTGAAACCGGCACGGGGGACACGCCGTTCCGGAAAACGTTCGAGCCCCCGCAGCAACGGCAGGAAGAAGCGGTGAAGAAGGCGGCTCAACGCGATCGGTGGATGCAGGTGTTTCTCGCCCAGGCGCGGGGACCGACGCGGAACGGTGATCTGCTGCGCCGGGCGATCGACCGGGCATTGCGGATCCGCGCGGTCCGCGAAGGGAAGCAGCGGGAGACGATCATGGACGATGCGTTGATGGAGACCCTCCAGGCGGTGGTGGAGGCGCTCGAGTCGGTGGGGGCCGTCTACACCGTCACCGGCTCGGTGGCGAGCAGCATCCACGGAGAACCGTTTTCGAGTCTGGACGTGGACCTCGTGTTGCAGGCATCCCGTGGACAGGTCGAGACGTTGTCCGAAACGCTCTCGCCCCGTTTCTACGCGCCGGTCGATCGCCTGCGGGAAGCGGCCGAGCGGCACGATCTCGCCAACGTCGTGGACAATCGAACGGGCCTGAAGGTGGACCTGTCGTTCATCGGCGAGGATGCGTTTCTGCGCGAGGTGCTTCGGCGTCGGGTCCGGATGCCGATCGGGACGCATCCGGCCGAGCTGTGGTTCGTGACGGCCGAGGACGTGATCCTGTTGAAACTGTTATGCTGGAAAGACACCCGTTCCGCAAAGCAGTGGGAAAACGCGCTGAGTGTCGCGCGGGTTCGCGGCGCTCGGCTGGACTGGGCCTATCTGTTCAAGCAGGCTCATCGGCTGCACTTGGAAGACGACCTGGTGAACCTTCGCGATGAGGCGGGGATCTAGAGCGTTTTTGTTCCCGAGCCGCGGGCTTGAGCCTGTGCGAAGAATCACGACTCGATCCACCCCGAACGGGGACATGACCGGCACGCAATTTCGAGAAATGCTCTGAACGCGATATGGCGTCGAAGCGAAGACATCGAAGCGAACCGATCCTCAACCATCCCGCAGCAGGCGGCGACGGTTGCGTACCCTGGTTGACGATCGTCGGCGCGCGGCACAACAACCTGCGCGACATCGACGTGTCCATCCCCTTGCAGCGGTTCGTGTGCATCACCGGCGTCTCCGGGTCGGGCAAGAGTTCGCTGGTCAACGACATCCTGCGCGAGGCACTGGCCCGCGAGCTGAACGGCTCGACCAAGGCCGACCCCGGCGAACACGACCGCATCGAAGGCGTCGAACACCTCGACAAGGTGATCGACATCGACCAGAGCCCCATCGGGCGGACGCCGCGTTCCAACCCGGCTACCTACATCAAGGTCTTCGACGAGATCCGCGCCTTGTACGCCAAACTGCCGGAATCGCGCGTGCGCGGATACAAACCGGGACGGTTCAGTTTCAACGTCCCCACCGGTCGGGCGGGCGGCGGACGCTGCGAGGCCTGCGAGGGCAACGGCAGCCATCGCATGGATATGGATTTCCTCGCCGACGTGTGGGTGCCCTGCCCCGTCTGCGAGGGGCGGCGGTTCAACCGGGAGACGCTGCACGTCCTCTATCGCGGCAAGAACATCGCCGACGTGCTGGACATGGACGTCCAGGAAGCGCGGAAGCATTTCGAGGCCGTGCCGAAGATCGCCCGCATGTTGGGCACCCTGCACGACGTCGGACTCGATTACATCAAGCTCGGTCAGCCCTCGCCCACGCTCTCCGGCGGAGAGGCGCAGCGGATCAAGCTCGCCCGCGAGCTGGTCAAGCAGGCCACCGGGCGAACACTCTACATCCTCGACGAACCCACCACCGGGTTGCACTTCGACGACATTCGCAAGCTGCTCGCCGTGTTGCATCGACTGGTGGACGCCGGCAACAGCGTCGTGGTGATCGAGCACAACCTGGACGTGATCAAGACGGCCGACTGGATCATCGACCTGGGCCCGGAA
>CAZNQN010000151.1:0-939 GCA_964574925.1 uncultured Phycisphaeraceae bacterium
CCTTCCGGGGCGGAGGCAGACCCGGTCCGGGGCCCGATCGTGTATCGACCGGTTCGCCCGGACTTATAAGATCAGCCGGTTTGCTCATCCACACCCGACAACCCTGCACTTTTTCCACCGACGGCTCTTCGATCGTTCGAGATTCTCGGACCATTAGAATTAATAAACTATTACACTAAGAGCCAAGCCAAGCCTCGTACATTTCAGCGCTGCAATAATTATGTGTTGAAATCCAGTAAGAAAGTCCTATAATCCAAATGTCCGTCGGGAATCGCTCATCGCGAATGGACGAGAGACGACGCTTGCTACCCGCGTCGCCTCATGTGTGACGGCAACAACATGCATAATTTGAATCGGAGCCATTTATCCTAATGCGCAAGAACGAACACCTTAACACAGCATTCATAAAAACGCTTAACAGGCACGGCTACTCCTTTCACGCGGCTGTTTGCCGTCGCGCACTTGCGCTGAACCAATCAAGGCAATCGCCGTGGATACCCGAAGTTGCTGAATTCCCGGTAACTCTAAAAGGACAATCCACACGCATTGACCTCATCTTATGGGGGCATCCGGGACCTCCAGGTGGCATCCCTACGTTGCTCATCTGCGAATGCAAACGCGCGAATCCCGCATTTACCTGGTGTTTCTTTCGCCGCGGCTTTACAACGGAATCGAATCCGTACATCATGGATCTTTATGCAGACAGGGTCTATAGATCAGAGTACGGAACGGTCCGCGTTGAAGGATATCGACTGCTTTCCATATCACAAGACGCATATGACGGTGCGATTGAAGTCAAATGCGGTGCCTGGGGTGATCCGTCTTCACAGGGTCGTGATGAGATCGAAAAGGCAGTCAGGCAGGTTTTTCGAGGACTAAACGGTTATATTGAGCACCTGTGCCGACACCCCGATCGCGTGCAGCAAAACGTGTATGTTT
>CAZNQN010000151.1:949-6338 GCA_964574925.1 uncultured Phycisphaeraceae bacterium
GATTAAACCTGGTTCCCGTCGTGTTTACAACGGCTTCCTTGAGAAAAAGCGACGTAGACCTGGGGGATGCAAATATCGAAACCGGAGAAATCGCGCGGGCTGAGTTGATTGAGATTCCATGGATTGTATATCAATACCATTTATCGCCCGAAATCAAGCATTCCGCGGAACCTCAGTTTCACGACATATTGAAACCAGACAAGGTCATGCAGAAGGAGTTCATACGAAGCGTCATCATCGTTAATGCCGCTCGAATCGACGAGTTTTTCGCTGGATTCACGCCCGACCGATTCGACGCGGAGCCTATCAGGTCAAGCTGAGGTAAAAGTCTCCGCAAAACCGGATACCGGTTCACCCGCAGGGGCTTTCGGAGAGGACGACGGGCAGGGGGATGCCGCCGCCTTCGGTGCGGGCGGGGGGCGTCTCCTCCCAGACGCCGGCGATGGATTCGCCGCAGAAGGGGCACGCCGAACCTTTCATGCGGTTTTCCTCCACGACGAAGCCGCGGCGGCGGATGAGCAACCGCTCGCACGAGGGGCAATAGGTGTTCTCCCGCTCGCCCACGCCGTTGACCACGTTGCCCAGGTAGACGTACTTCAAGCCCGCCCGTTTGCCGATCTCCCACCCCCGCACGAGCGTCTCCACGGGCGTGCGGGGCGGATCGGTCATCTTGTAATCCGGGTGGAACGCCGTCAGGTGCCAGGGAATGTCGGGCGAGACGCCCGCCAGAAAGTCCGCCATCTCCTTCAGCTCGTCCTCGCCGTCGTTGAACCCCGGCACCACCAGCGTCACCACCTCGATCCAGAACCCCATCTCGTGCGTGCGGCGGATGGTGTCGAGGACGTTCTGGAGAATCCCGCCCAGTGCCCGGTAGTTGCGGTCGCGGAAGCTTTTCAGGTCGATCTTGTAGAGGTCCACCCAGGGGCGGATGAATTCGAGCACCTCCGGCGTGGCGTTGCCGTTGCTGATGAAGCCGCAGCGGATGCCCGCCGGCTTGGCCAGTTTGAAGATTTCCACCGCCCAGTCGGCCGTGATCAGCGGCTCGTTGTACGTGCTCACCATCACCGGGACGCGGTGCTTGACAGCCAGCTCCACGAGGCGTTCCGCGGTGACGAACTGGGGTCGGCTCACGGCCGCGTCGTCGCGCAGCGCCTGGCTCGTCACCCAGTTCTGGCAGTACGAGCAGTGCAGGTCGCAACCGAGCATCCCGAACGAGAGGGCATCCCGCGCGGGAAAGGCGTGATAGAAGGGCTTCTTCTCGATGGGGTCGATCTGGACGCCGGCGACATAGCCGGCCGGGGCGCGAAGCTCTCCGTCCGCGTTGAACCGCACGCGACAGACGCCGCTTCGCCCGGGCAAGATCGAACAGCGATGCCCGCAGGCCAGGCACCGCACGCGACCGCCCGCTTCCGCGACCGCCAGTTGCGGCGCCGACGGCATCGTGTGTTCGTAGAGCAGTTCCTTCAAACGGATCGAGGCCGCTCCCATGATCGTTCTCCGACGGGGCCGACCCCCCGTCGTGGCATTATAGGCGCTTCCGGCGTTCGAGACCCGCTCCCCTCGATCCGTGCCGTCGATCCGCTCCCGCCGATTGCCAGGCGGAAGGGGATTCCCCATAATCCCCGCCGGACCGGGACGGACGCGGCCCCGGAACGCGGCATGACGGACAACCTCGCCCATCCCGATTCCGAATCCCGCCACGGTTCGCACGCCCCCCAGGCGTCGCCCGCCGGGGTTTCGCCTCTGCTTCTGGAATTGCGCGAGCACATTCCGTTTTCGGTCTCGGCCGTGGCGCTGGGGCTGATCTTCGCCGGGGCGATCTGCATTCTGGGACTGGAGCCGGCCTCCCACGAGGTCGCCCCCGGGGCGAGCCATCCGCCGCACGATCCGGCCCGACTGTTCTTCCACCTGTTCCACCCCGCGCACATGCTGTTTTCCGCCGCGGCGACGGCGGCCATGTTCACCCGCTATGAACACAAGATCGTCAAGGCGGTGATCATCGGGCTGATCGGGTCGATCGGTGTGTGCGGGATCAGCGACATCGCCATTCCGCAGCTTTCCTTGATGATCCTCGGCAAGCACACGCCGCTGCATGTGTGCGTGTGGCAGCATCCCGACCTGGTGCTTCCGTTCGCCTTCATCGGGGTGATCGTGGGGGTGGCCTCGGCGGGCGGTGAGGCGCGATCCACCATCGTCTCCCACTCCCTGCACGTGCTGACCTCGACGATGGCGAGCATCTTCTACATGGTCGGTCCGCTCGGTCTGGTGGCGTGGATCGATATGGCGGGCAAGCTGCTCGTGTTCATCACGCTGGCGGTGGTGATCCCCTGCTGCGTCAGCGACATCGTTTTCCCCCTGTTGATGTCTCACGCGGGAAGACACCGCTACCGCGACGAAGGCGGACACCCGCACGGGCACGGGTCGAACGGCATCGGCCACACCCGGGCGCAATGATCCTCCCATCCATCCGGACCGCGCGCGATCACGGTCGGTGCGCCGCATATGAGCGTTGCTCGTTTTCGTGTTCCGAGCCGCACTCCATCCGCATCCGGCGGAGAAAAACGCGGTCCACGTTTTGAGACGTGCACGATCCTCCGCGGGCGTGCCGTCGATCCGGCAGCGGGAGACCTCGGGCCGGCACCGACGGATCACAGGTGCCTGCGACACCCCGGGGGCGATCGACTGTACCCTCTATTGTCCCGGAAAACGCGCCCGGCGGTGCATTTGACGGCGCGAACGTGCGCTCAAAGGGAGGATGGAAGCGAGATGGCGGAAAGCGCGCAACCGATTGCCGATGCGCGACTTCGCAACGACGTTCGTCAGGATGCAGCAAAGCGGGCGAGCGGACTCGAACCGCCAACATTCAGCTTGGAAGGCTGATGCTCTACCAATTGAGCTACGCCCGCGGCTTCGGCTTGATCGGTTTCGTTTGTCGAACCCCGTTCCACCGACGCTTCGGGGATCCGGCCCACCTGCGGCATGAGCGGTTCCTCCGCGCGGTCCCCAGCGGCGCACAGACGCCGATCGCATCGGGCGACCGGGGCTTCGACGATCCCTCGACGGGATTCTATCCCATCAAGATATCTTCGCAATCCAGCCGATTTGTCGGATTGCTGCCTGCCGGAACGACAGCGCCCCGCCGAACCTGACTCCGCGCTCGCTCTGAAGCCGTGTGCGAACGGATTCGGCTCCGGCGTTCCCGTGGATTTCCCGCACAGATGAACCGGGCGTTTCTCCGCCGGATGCGGATGGAGTGCGGCTCGATCGCGCAGACTTCAAGCCAGCAGCTCGGAACAGAAAACGAGAATCGCTCTCGCCGACCGGTCTGGGAGACGGCGGCGCGAACGGGATGTTTGCAGGCACTCGCGCCGCTGCGGCGGGCACGGGGACGTCCGAGACCCGGTTCCCCGGTCGATCGAAGGCGTCTACGTTTCCTGATGGGTAGGAACGGGCGGTAGCGCGGATTCGGTGGGGTCTTCGAGTCGCCGCCGGACGGCGTCGAACTCCTCGTGGCAGGCGAGGAAGGCATCCACGATGACGGGGTCGAAATGTTTGCCCGCCTCTTCGCGGATGATTTCGACGGCTTCTTCGTGGCTGCGGGCGGCCTTGTAGCGGCGGCGGCTGGTGATGGCGTCGTAGGCGTCCACCAGGGCGACGATGCGGGCGGAAAGCGGAATCTCCTCGCCGGCGATCCGCCGCGGATACCCCCGTCCGTCGAAACGCTCGTGGTGGCAGTGGGCGATCTCGACGCACATCTCCAGCAAGGGGATCGGCAGTTCGGGATCGAGGGCCTTGGACAAGACCCGCCGGCCGATCTCCGTGTGCGTCTTCATGATCTGGAACTCTTCGTCGGTGAGCTTGTCCGGCTTGGTGAGGATGTCGTCGGGGATGCCCACCTTGCCGATGTCGTGCATGGGGGCGGCCTGGACGAGCATCTCCACGTATTCATCGTTGATGCAGGAGGCGTAGGGGCTGTCCTGCTGGAGCCGGCGGGCGAGGATCCGCACCATCTGCGCGACGCGTTCCAGGTGCCGGTTGGTCTCGTCGTCGCGGTACTCGGCCAGCAGACCGAGCGTCTGGAGAAGAATGCGCACGGAGCGCTGGAGTCGCGTCCGCCGCAGGATGTCCTCCAGCGCCTTGGCGCCGGCGTGGGCGATGGACCGGATGCACTCGATCTCTTCCTCGCGGAAGGGTTTCCCGTCGGCCTTGTCCGTCGCATTGAGCACGCCGCTGACGCCCTGCCCGTCGTCGGTGGCGAGGGGGACGCTGACGAACTCGTCGCTGGCATATCCGTCGCCGCCTTCGACGCCCCCGAGCGTGCGGGCGGCGAGCCCCTTGCCGCTCTGGAACACCTTGCCCGTCACGCCGGGCAGCTCGGAGACGGGGATCGGCGACAGCGAGGACGCATCCATCCCCAGCGCCCGCTCGCAGACCAATCGCTCCGAGCGGACATCGAGCAGGAAGACCGAAATCCGCCCCGCGCCTGTCGTCTTGCGCACGCACTGCACGATCAGGTCCAGCACCTCGTCGCGGGTGTGGGCGTAGTTGAGATCGCGCATGAACTCATAGAGACACTGGAGTCGGTGGGTCTTGGCGCGGACCTCGGCCTCGAGCTGGCTGTTGAGGTGGTCGAGATCCTTGTGTGCCTTGGCCAGGCGGTGGACCGTCCGCACCCGCGCCAGCAGCTCGGCGATGTCGAACGGTTTGGGGAGGTATTCCTGCGCCCCCGCTTCCAGCCCCTTGACGACATCCTCCTTGCCGCCGGCGGCGGTGAGGATGACGATCGGAATGTGGGCGGTGACCGGATCGGCCTGGAGCATCCGCGTCGCCTGCAATCCGTCCAGGACGGGCAGGCCGATGTCCATGATGATCACGTCCGGGACCTGCTCGCGGGCGATGCCGACGGCGGCTGCTCCGTCCGACGCCTGCAACACACGAAACCCCACCGCGTGAAGGTGCGCCTGGAGCACGAAGCGAAGCTCCGCGTCGTCCTCCACGACCAGTACCGTGCCCTGGACGTCCTCGCTCATACCCCGACCATCCGCTGCCGAAAACCCCGCCCGAACCGCACGCCTCCGGAAGGCGTCCCCGGTTCCCGGGCCGAAACTCCTTCCGTGTATCGACCGCCGCCGCCCGGAAGGGTACTTCCGGAGCGCGGAGAATGCGCAGGAACCGGCAGCGTCCGAGAAAACGGTTCATCCCGCTCTGCGGGAGTGGTCCCCTCAGGCAGCGGCGAGGAACCGGTGGCCCGTTGACAGGGGAACAAGCGCTCGTAGAGTAATGGCGCGTGGGTCCCCGTGGCACAATTGGATAGCGCGTCGGCCTCCGGAGCCGAAGGTTACAGGTTCGAATCCTGTCGGGGATACATCACAAAGCCCTGCCTCATAAG
>CAZNQN010000152.1:0-6287 GCA_964574925.1 uncultured Phycisphaeraceae bacterium
ACCTGACTCATCCGACTTCCCGTTTGCACAGCAGTTCGTCCACTTCCGCCACCAGATGCGAGGGAACGAACGGCTTGGGGTACAGCACCGCCCGCAACGGCTCGACTTGCTCGGCCAGTTGCTTCTGGTCGCAACGAGCCGAAAACATCAACACCGGGATGTCCAGCTCCAGCTCCTCCCGCATCCGCCGCAGCAGCGTCACCCCGTCCATCTCCGGCATGTTCACGTCGGTGATGAGCAGGTCCACGCCGCCCCGTCGCAACCGCTCCAGCGCTTCGACGCCGTCGGCGGCCTCGAGCACCGTGTATCCGTGCCGCGCCAGCCACAGCGACGTCACCCGCTTGACGTGCGCTTCGTCTTCCACGATCAAGACCGTTGCCAAATCCTCAGACCTCCACCGATGTCGTGCGCAACGTCGCCCGCGACGGCGTATGCGGCAGACGCACGAGAAACGTGGACCCTTCTCCCTTGCGGCTGATGACCTCGATGTCCCCCCCGTGACGCCGGACGATCTCCCGTGCCGTGTACAGGCCGATGCCCGTCCCGCTGACCGTTTGGACCTGCGGATCCTTGGCCCGTGCGAACTTCTCGAAGATCCGCGACTGGTCCGCCGGATCGATCCCGATCCCGTTGTCCTTGAACGTGATCACCACCTCCCCGTCCCCCACCTGACAGCCCACGACGATGTTGCCGTCCGCCGGCGTGTACTTGATGGCATTGCCCAGCAGGTTGTTGATGACCACCGCGAGCTTGTCCCGGTCGGCCTGGATCGGCTCCAGCTTCGGCGGCAGCACCAGTTGCAGGTCGATGTTCTTCTCCTCCGCCAGTTGCCGCACGTCGCGCACGCCCTCCGAGAGGAGCCGGGCGAGATCCACCCGCCCCGGCACGATCTCCACCGATCCGACTTCCAGTTGGGAGACGCTGAGGATGTCCTCGATCAACCGGGCCAGGCGGCGCGTCTCCTTGGTGATGACGTTGTAGCATTCCGTCACCACCTTGGGATCGTCGAACATGCCGCTGGACAGGGTGTCGGCGTAGGCGCGGATGTTGGTCAGCGGCGTCCGCAGCTCGTGCGTCACCTGCGTCATGAACTCCTCCCGCGCCCGCTCCGCCCGCACCTGCTGACTGACGTCGCGCACGATCACCACGCACCCGCCGGCCCGCGCGCTCCGCTTCAGCGGAAACACCCCCACGCGGAAAACGCCGGTCTCGGCCCCGGAGGCTTCCTCGCCCTCCTTTGCAGGCGCTTCTCCGTCGATCAGCTCGTTGCGCGGCTCGAACCGTCCGCCCTGTCGCGACCCGCGCACCACCTCCAGAATCCGCGCTCCCGGACCGGAGGCGGAAAGCTGCCCGATCTCGCATCCGCAGACTCGATCGGCCTCCCACCCGAACATGCGGCAGGCGGCCGTGTTCGCATACGCCAGCTCCCCGCTTTCCTCCACGTAGACAATGCCGTCCGGGACGGCGTTGAGCGCCTCTCCCAGGGCACCCGCGCGGGCGTTTTTGAGAATCTGCGCCAGCTCGGCGTCGGCCTCGCGCCGCTGCACGTCTTGATGAAGCGATTCCACCAGGTCGATCAGATCGTTCCAAGCTTTGGCCACGGCATCCCGCGCGTCCTCGATCCGCAAGACGTTGAGCTGCTCGGCCGCCAGCGCCGATCGCAGACGAAGCCGCTCCGCCACCCGGGAGACGCCGTGCATGTGTTCCCGCAACGCCCGGTACACCACGAACAGCGCTCCCAGCACGACCAGCACGATCGCCAGCACCCGCGCCAGATCGGAGTCCGCCGGGTCGATGAGCGGAATGGCGGACACCGTCGCCTCCAGATACAGCGTCGAAGGGATCTCCCCCTTCTCCTCCGCCGTGGCATCGCCCGCCCCTCTCGTCGGAAGACGGAACCGATAGAACAGCGCCTCATCGAACTCCGACGACGCCACCCCCTCCGACAGATCCATCTGAGGGCGCAGCACCGGTCGATACGGATCGGACGACAGATCCTTCCCCACCTCGCCCGGATCGCGCGAGGCCACCACCCGTCCCGTTCCGTCCACGATGCGCAGGTGATAGGCGGGTACGGCCGCCGCAAACTGTCGCAGCAGGCGGTGATACGCGCCGCGTCGCTCCTCCTCACCGCCGTTCGGCGTGGATACGCGACCGAGTCGGTCGGCCAGCGACTGAAGCGCGTACCGGCACGCGGGTACGAAGTGCGCGATTCCCTCCCGCCGGGCCTCGACGATGCCGTACTGCGCCACCGCGCCCAGACCCACCAGGTAGATCATCACCACCGACAGGCCGAACCAGCGCGGCACTTCCTCGGCCGTGAGGAATTGTTTCACCTTCTGAAGCAATGCCGTTCCCGTAGTCGTTTGCGTATGCGGACGAATCGTTTCCCCGACCGGCGGGAAAACTCCTGGGGATTATCGAATCCACCCGCAGAACCCTTGATTGACGGGGCGATGCTCCCGCGGAAAGCGACGACCGAAAACCGACGGAGCCGTGCCGCATCCGTTGCGTACGTCCGCGAATCAATCCGATGACGGATCGATGCGACGGGTTCCGGAAAAACGGCGTTTCCCGCCCTTTCCAGGCAAGGCGTTCATCCCGCTCGACGCGCTCTTTTTTTCCGACATCGGCATGATCGGAACCGCCCGCAAACCGTGCGGTTATCAGAACCACGACCGTGTGACGCGAGGTTTCCTCCCCATGGCGGATCGGGTACCCTGATCGTTTTCGGATGCGCCGCGAAGAATTGTCGCCCCGATAACGGAGGGTCGATCACGATGACGACGACACAGCGCCGGACAGCCCCACCACCCTGCGACCATGTCCCCGAAACCTATCAAGGCCCCTCGCGCGATGAGGTGCTTGCCCTGCGGCGGCGGTACGTATCCCCGGCCGTCTTCACCTACTACCGGGAACCGATCCAGATCGTCGACGGGCACATGCAATACCTCTGGGACGATCAGGGTCGCCGCTATCTCGACGCGATCGCCGGCATCGTCGCCGTCTCCGTCGGACACTGCCATCCCGACATCGTTCGCGCCGTCCGCGAACAGACGAGCCGGCTCATGCACACCACCACGATCTACCTGCACCCCAACCTGGCGCAGTACGCCGCCCGGCTGGCGGGGCGGTTCCCGGAGGGCAGCGACCTGTCCGTCACCTATTTCACCAACTCCGGCAGCGAATCGAACGATCTGGCGACGCTCATGGCCCGTCTGCACACCGGCCTGTTCGACATCATCACCGTGCGCAACGGCTATCACGGCGGCACGCAGACGACGATGGGCCTTACCGCGATGGGCAACTGGAAACACCCCCTGCCCCACTCCTTCGGCGTCCGCCATGCCGCCCCCGGATACTGTTACCGCTGCCCCTTCGGACTGGAATACCCCTCCTGCGACGTGCGATGCGCAAAGGACGTCGCTCGCCTGATCGAGTACGAAACCTGCGGCCGGGTCGCCGCCTTCCTGGCCGAACCCATCCAGGGCGCCGGCGGCGTCATCGATCCCCCGCCGGAGTATTTCCGCATCGTCTATGAGGTCGTCCGCGCCGCCGGCGGGCTGTGCATCGCCGACGAAGTGCAGACCGGCTTCGGACGCCTCGGCTCCCATTTCTGGGGCTTCGAGCGCTACGGCGTCACGCCCGACATCGTCGTGATGGCCAAGGGCATCGCCAACGGCGCCCCGCTCGGTGCGGTCACGACGCGACCGGACGTGGCCGAGAGCCTCCACCACGGGTTGCACTTCAACACCTTCGGCGGCAACCCCGTCTCCATGATCCAGGCCCTGACGACACTGGACATCATCGAACGCGAGGATTTGCAGCACCGGGCGCTGGAGGTCGGCGGGTATCTCAAGGGGCGCCTGCTGGATCTCCAGCGCAAACACCGCTGGATCGGCGACGTCCGCGGTCAGGGTCTTCTTCTCGGCGTCGAACTCGTCCGCGATCGCAAGACGAAGGAACCCGCCGGTGAAGAGACCGCCCGCGTCCACGAAGGCGCCAAGGACCGCGGGCTTCTCATCGGTCGCGGCGGCGTCTACGGCAACGTCCTCCGCATCAAACCGCCCCTGTGCATCACCCGCGAAGACTGCGACTTTCTGGCCGACTGCCTTGACGAGACGCTCTCTGCCCTGAAAACCTGATTGCTAACGAGTCATTAGCCGCGCATTCATGAACATCTCAGGGACCGCTCCCCCGTCGTTTTGCTTCGACCGCCGCGAAGCCGCCGGCGCCCTGGGCGATCTGGGCACCTTCATCCCCCTGCTCGTGGGCATGGTCAACCGCTGCGGGTTGCAGATCGGACCGGCTCTTTTCTTCGCCGGGCTGATGAACCTCGCCTCCGGACTCGCCTTCCGCATCCCCATCCCCGTCCAGCCGATGAAGGCCATCGCCACCGTCTCCATCGCGGAGGGGTTGACCGAATCTCAGATTCTCACCGCCGGTCTCATCACCGGCGCCGTCGTCCTCCTTCTGGCGCTGACCGGGCTGATCGACCAACTCAACACCGCCGTGCCGCGCAGCGTCGTCAGAGGTCTTCAGCTCGCCCTGGGGTTGAAACTGCTCTCCGGCGGCATCGGACAGGTCGCGGGGACGGACCTCTGGATCGGCTGGGACAGCATCGGCATGGGCATCCTCTGCACCGCCCTGGTCCTGCTGCTGTACTTCTCCCCCCGCGTACCGGGCGCCCTGGTGATCTTCGCCGTCGGGCTGGTCGCCCTGCTCGCCGACAATCCGGATCTCCTCCATCGGATCCGCTTCGGCATCGCCTGGACCCTGCCCGACCTGTCCCGGATGCAAGACTGGCGGGTCGGCCTGTGGCGCGGCGCCGTCCCACAGATCCCGCTGACCACGCTCAATTCCGTGATCGCCGTCTGCGCCCTCTCGGCGGACCTGTGCCCGCATCGACCGGCCGCCCCCCGCAAGGTCGCGCTCTCCGTCGGCCTGATGAACCTCCTCGCCTGCCCCTTCGGCGCCATGCCCATGTGTCACGGGGCGGGCGGACTGGCTGCCCAGTATCGCTTCGGCGCCCGAACCGGCGGCAGCGTGGTGATGCTGGGAATCGCCAAGATCGTGCTCGCCTTGCTTCTCGGACGCTCGCTGCTGGTGTGGTTGCAGGCCTTTCCCCAATCCGTCCTCGGCGTTCTGCTGATGTTCAGCGGTCTGGAACTCGCCATGGTCTGCCGCGACCAGACCGCCCGCACCGACTTTTTCGTCATGATCCTCACCGCCGGGGCGTGCCTGGCCGTCAACACCGCCGCCGGCTTCGTCATCGGATGGCTGATGGCCGCCGCGCTGCTGTGGGGCGTCTTCCGCATCGAACCGCCGCCGAACCGCCCCCTTTGACAACATTCTTCTCACAATCGAATCACAGATTCACACGTCGAAGCGAAGCGTCGCGCCCGTCAATGCTGATACGCCCGCTTCCTCATGCCCGCAGGCAACACCGTTCGTTCCGCGGCGCTTTCCCCCGCTGAAGCCGATTCCGATCGCGCGCCGATATCCTCACCACTTCCTCGCCGAAAACGACGCCCGGGACGCTTCCCGGAAAGCGCCGCCGCTTGCAACGATCCCGCGATCCGCTGGGAAAAGGAGGACGATGCGCGTACTGGTCACCGGACATCGCGGCTACATCGGATCGGTCCTGATCGGCGTCCTGCGCCGCGCGCGGTTCGAGGTCGTCGGCCTGGACCGCAACAAGAACGCCGCAGGCAACTTCGGTCGGATCCGCGAAACCGTCCCCCATTTCGACATGGACCTTTCGCGGATCGACATCGCCGACGTCGCCCCCTTCGACACCGTCATCCACCTGGCGGCCTCCACGAGCGCCCTAGACGACGGTCGAAACGGCCGCAGCGGACCGACGTCCGACCTCGAAGACACCGTACGGTTGGCGGAATGCTGCAAACGGGCGTGCGTATCGCGCCTGCTGTTCGCCTCCACCTGCGCGGTCTACGAACGGAACCGCTGGGCGTCGGGACGGGAAGACGACCTCGTCGATCCCCTTTCCCCGGCGGCGGCTTCGAAACGCGAAGCGGAACGAGCGCTGCTGGCCATGCAGGACCGATCCTTTCACCCCGTGATCGTCCGTCAGGCCGACGTCTACGGCGTCTCCCCCCGCCTGCGGCTCGACCTGCCGCTCAACGGCATGGTCGCGGAAGCCGTCACCACCCGCCGCGTCCGCGTGCCGCGGAGCGCCGCCCGACGCCCCGTCATCCACGTGCACGATCTCGCCCGCGTCTACGTCACGCTGCTCCATGCCCCGGAGGAAAAGATCGCCGGGGAGG
>CAZNQN010000153.1:0-6262 GCA_964574925.1 uncultured Phycisphaeraceae bacterium
CCCGCCTGTACGATCAACCCTACGGCAATGCGTCGGCGGTTCCGTCGTACCATGTGGCCCGTGCGGCGCGGGCGTTCGTGAAAGTCGTACTCAACGGGGATGGAGGGGACGAAGTGTTCGCGGGATACCGGCGATACGCCGCCGCCCGCTGTGTGGCCGCGTTGGTTCCGGGAGAATCGACCGCCCTGCGATCGTTGTGGCGGGCGGTCTCGGCGGCGATGCCCCGTCCGCGCGGATTCCGAACGCCCTATGCGTTCCTGCACCGCCTGCTCGGCGGACTGAGCCTGCCGCCGCCGGGACGTTATCTCCGCTGGGCGGTGGACAGCCTGCCGTTGGAGAAGCTGATCGCCCTCGGCAGCTACAACGGGAACGGCGATCCGAGCCGCAGTCTTTCGGCACCGGAACGGCTCGCGGCACCGATCTTCGACCGGGACGGGCGGTGGGGGTTCGTCGAGGCCACCATGACCGCGGACTTCGAATGCGTCCTGCCGCACGACTTCCTCGTCAAGATGGACATGGCGACGATGGCCCACGGTCTGGAGGCGCGTTCGCCCTTTCTGGATCATGTGCTGGTGGAGGAGGCGTCGCGCTTTCCGACTACCGTGAAGCGTCACGGGTTACGGACGAAGCCAATCCTGCGCGCGCTGGCGAAGCGGTATCTGCCGCCTGATATCTGCGACGCGCCGAAACGCGGATTCGAAGTGCCGGTGGTGCGGTGGCTGCGGGGGGAACTGGCTTCGCTGCGCGACGACGCGCTGCTCAGTCGGGACGGTCTCGTCGCGTCCATGATTCCGCGACCGGCTCTGGAACGCCTGTTGCGGCAAGGCGGTGGAGTCAGCCCGTCGTGCTGGGGACGCACCGTCTGGCACCTGCTGATGCTCGCCCTGTGGGACCGGGTGGTGCGGCGCGGAAAAACCGAGTGCACAAGCGATTAGGGGGATTCTCGAAGTTTCCCGGCGTTCATCTCATTCTTCGCTCGTCATTCGCCATCCGGAAAACCGCTTCCTCACGGTCGCGGCTCTGTTTCGCGTGGCGGCGGGGTTTTGCGTTCGCCGTTGGCCGTCGCAATCGGTACGCGATGCTTTCGAGCACCGCCTTGAGAGCGTGTTTCGCCGCTTTCGATATGCCTTATGACCGCGACGGCAAGGTCCGATAGGATCGTATGGAAGCGAAAGCGGGGAATCCCCGCGCCGCGGGGGAAACGGCCCACGGAACCGGAGCATCCCGGCGCCGAAGCCGTCCGATGCCATGCTCGACATGCAGATGAAAGAGAACCGATCGACCGCCTCGCCCGTGGATTGTCCGAAACCCGAGGGGAAGTCGACTGCCGCCGGTCCTGTCGGGGTCGGGCCGTTCCATCGGTGGGTGCTGCGCTGGCGGGCGAAGGGGCGCTTGCGGAGCCGGCTCGCGCACGAGTGGGAGATGTTTCGCCTGCGGCGGGCGAAGCGTCGCCACCGAGCCGGGCATCCGCCCCCCACCGTCAAGACGGTCGCCTTCCTCGTCGGGTGCCAGCGGTCGGGGACGGACATGTGCCTCGAAGTGCTGGGCCGATCCATGGACACGGACGTCTTCAACGAGGACGACCGGGCGGCGTTTTCGCGGTGCCGGCTCCGCGAGCGGGCGCTCGTCCTCCGTCTGGTGGAGCGCAGCGATGCCCCCGTCATCGTCTTCAAGCCCATCTGCGACTCGCACCGGACGGTCGAGCTGCTCGGGTGGCACGCCCCGTCCCGGGCGATCTGGCTCTATCGGGATTTCCGCGACGTGGCACGTTCGACGGTGGCCAAATGGGGAGATGCCAATCTGCGGCATCTGCGCGACTTGCTCGGCGGCGGCGGCGAATGGGGATGGAGCCAGTGGAACCGTGAGGGCTACGACGCCGAAGCACTGGCGGAGGTGGCGCCGCTGGTGGACGAAAAAACGACGCCCCATGATGCGGCTGCGATGTACTGGTATCTTCGCAACCGATGCTACTTTTCTCAGAAGCTGGACGAGCGTGACGACGTGCGGCTGTTCCGTTACCGCGACCTGGTGACGCGCCCGCACGAAACGTTCGCGCGGATGTGCGCGTTTCTGGGGTTGCGATATGACGAGACGATGGCCCGGTCGATCCACGCCCGTTCGCTGGCGAGGGGAAAGTCGATGGCTCTGTCGGCGGGGGTGGAGCGTCTGTGCACAACGATGATGGACCGCCTGGACGCCGCCTGCGCCGAGGACGAACGGACACCGCCGCCATGAGTGCGTTTCTCGACAGGGTGGGACAGTCGATTTCCCGTCGGATGTGGGCGGGGTCCCGGTCTGTCGCGCCGGCTGAAGCCCGCGGCTCGGGACACGAACATGAAACAGAGTCGAACATCGAGCGCGACGGCTCGACGGGAACTCGACCGCGGGTGCTGGACCTGATCAACACGGACAAGTCGGCGCGGGAACTGCTGGATGCGCGGGTGGCGCGGATCAATCGGAGCGGACGGTATGACAACGCCATCGCGTGCAGCCGCGGGGCATGCGTGGACGAACTGCGAACCAAGGGGCACCAGGTATTCGTGGTGGACTCACCGCGGAATCTTTCACCGCTGCCACTTCTGACGGCGATCGGACGGACGGTGCGGCTGCTGCGGCGCGAGCGGTTCGACCTCCTGCATACGCACGGTTCGGTCATCGGCGTGATCGGGCGGACGGCGGCGCTGCTGGCGCGGACGCCGGTCGTGATCCACCAGGTCCACGGCTTCCATCATCACGAACACATGGCCGCGTGGAAGCGACGTTTGTTCATTCTCGTCGAGCGGATGATGGCACAGTGCACGGACCGGTTGCTGTTCCAGACGGAAGCGGACCTTCTGGAATGTCGGCGGCGGCGCATCGCGCCCGCCCGCAAGTGCGTGTGGATCGGCAACGGAATCGATCTGAGTCGCTTCCGCCCCGCGAAACGAGCGCCGAACGATCCCCCCGTCGTGTTGTGCGTGGCCCGTTTCGAGCCGGTCAAGAACCACGAAATGCTGTTCGAGGCCGTGCGGATCCTGTACGAACGCGGGATGCGTTTCCGACTGCTCCTGGCCGGGGAAGGCGTCGAACAAACCCGCTGGGAGCGGTGGGTTCGGGACCGCGGCTTCGCGGACCGGGTGCGCTTCCTGGGGTATCGTGACGACGTGCCGGCGTTGACGGCGGCGGCGGACGTGTGCGTGCTGAGCTCGATCAAGGAGGGGATTCCGCGGGCGGTGATGGAAGCGGCGGCGTGCGGCCGGCCGATGGTCGCCACCGACGTCGCGGGCAACCGCGACGCCCTCCTCGACGGCAAGACCGGGTACCTGGTTCCGCTGGGCGATGCGGCCGCGATGGCCGAGCGGATCGAACGATTGCTCCGCGACGAACCGTTGCGACGGCGGATGGGTGAGGCCGGCCGCCGTCACGCCGAGCAACACTTCGATGAAAACAGGGTGACGGAACGGATCCTCGCGGTCTATGACGAAATGCTGGCCTCGCCCCGCATCGAATCGGCGAGCGAACGCCCTGCCAAGGAATCCATCGCCCGATGACGTCCGATCCCTTGCGCGCCTACGAACGGGCCTTTGCCGAATCTGTCGGGACCGCCCATGCCGTCTCCTTCTGGAAGGGACGGGTGGCGCTGTATGCCATTCTCAAGGCGCTGGGCGTCGGACCGGGCGACGAGGTGGCGGTGACGGGATACACCTGCGTGATGGCCGTCAATCCCATCCTCTATCTGGGCGCCCGACCGGTGTACATCGACATCGAGCCGGAGACGTTCAACATGGACGCCGCGTCGCTGCGGGAACGGATCAGCGAGCGGACCCGGCTGGTGATCGTCCAGCACACCTACGGCTATCCGGCGGACCTCGACGCGCTGACGAAGGCGGCGGCGGAACGGAACCTGTCGATCGTGGAGGATTGCTGCCTGGCGCTGGGGTCGCGCTACCGGGGACGACCGGTGGGGACGTTCGGTGCGGCCGCCTACTGGTCCTCACAGTGGAGCAAATCCTACACGACGGGTCTGGGGGGGATGGCCACCACCGGCGACCCGATGCTCGCGCAGCGGATCCGCGGAGTGTGGGAGGAAGCGTCCGAGGCGGGCGGGGCAGCCGTCGTAATGCTGCGCATGCAGCTTGCGGCGTACCGGATGCTCGTTTTCCCCCGCACAACTTCGCTCGCGCAGCGAATCTTCCGATGGTTGACAAGGGCGGGACTGGTGATCGGCTCCTCCACGACCGAGGAGTTCTCGCCCGTGATGCCGGAAGGGTTCCTCCGGCGGATGAGCCGCTTCCAGGCGAAGGTCGGGCTGCGGCAACTGGACCGGTTCGAGCGATCGGCCGACCACCGCCGCCGGCTCAAGCGGTTCTATGACGAGCAGCTCGCGGAAGCGGGATGGCGGGTGCCGGGCATCCGCCCGGAATGCGACCCGGTGCTGGTGCGCTATCCGGTTCGCGTCCGGGACAAGGCGGCGGCGTTGCAGGCGGCGGCCCGATCCGGCGTGGAACTGGGAAGCTGGTTCGAATCTCCGTTGCATCCGATCCAGACGCCGCTGGAGGCGTTCGGGTATGTCGAGGGATGCTGCCCGGAAGCGGAACGAGCGGCCCGTGAGACGGTCAATCTGCCGCTCCATCCCCGGGTCTCCGAAGCGGCGGCCCGGAGAAGCGTCGAACTCGTTTGCAGGATCGGACCGCCTGATGACAGCCGATAACGCCAGCAACCGTTCACCGGAATCCCGGCGAAAGGATGCCACCGAGTCGCCCACGGAACCGATCGTCAACGCGCTGACGATCGACCTGGAAGACTGGCCGCAAAGCGTCCTCGATCCGCGGCTTCCCATCACGTCGTGCGTGGTGGAGAATACGGAACGAATCCTGGCATTGCTGCGACGGTTCGACCTGCGGGCGACGTTCTTCGCGCTGGGCAAGGTCTGCGAGAAGCATCCGCAACTGCTGCCGCGGATCGCGGCTGAGGGACACGAGATCGCCACCCACGGGTACGGGCACGAAGTGCTGTATCGTCTTTCGCCGGAACGGTTCCGGGACGACCTGCGCCGAAGCCTCGATCTCATCGGCGAGCAGACGGGGCGGCGACCGATCGGGTATCGGGCGCCGCAGTTTTCCGTGACGCGACGGTCGCTGTGGGCGGGACCGGTGATGGCGGAACTGGGCATCCGATACAGTTCGAGCATCTTCCCGATCGCGGGACGGCGGTACGGGATTCCCGAAGCCCGCCGCCATCCGCACCGCTGGCCGACGTGCGACCTGATCGAGTTTCCCCTGACGACGTGGAGACGGTTCGGGCGGAACCTGCCGGTCGCGGGCGGGGGGTATCTGCGATTGCTTCCGGTCCGGATCGTGGCCTCGGCCGTCCGCGAGGCCAACCGGGAGGGACACCCGGCCGCCATCTACGTCCATCCGTATGAACTGGCCGTGGATGAAATCCGGCGGCTGCGTCGGGAAGGATGGCGGATCGGATGGAAGACGCGGCTGATGCAGTCGTTGTTTCGCAGCCGGATCGAGAAGCGCCTGACGCGGCTGTTCCGCGAATTCGCCTTCGCGCCGATGGGCGAAGTGCTCGGCCTGTCGCGTCCGTCGTCCACCCCGTAGCGGATCGTCTCGCCGGCCATGCGCATCGCCCTGCTCTCGACCGTTCCGAGCACGCTGGCCGTTTTCTACCGCCCGTTGATCGACGCGCTCGTGCAGCACGGATGCCGAATCACGATCGTCAGCGCGCCGGGCAGGGAGCTGGAGTCGTTCCGGCGACCGGCATCCGACACGCCACGCACCGCGTCACAGACGCACGCGGGATCGGTCGAGGTGTTTCCCGTGCCCTTCACCCGGCGAATCACACCGTGGCGGGACGCGCGGGCGTGGGTGCAGCTGGTCCGCTTCTTCCGGCGGGAAGGGTTCGAGCTGGTGCACACGCACACGCCCAAGGCCGGTCTGCTGGGCATGACGGCCGCACGACGGGCGGGCGTCCCGCGCCGCATCCACACGCTGCACGGGCTGACCTTCGAGACGAGCCGGGGATGGAAACGAACACTCCTGATGCGGTCGGATCGGACGGCGTGCGCGGCGGCGGACACCGTGTGCGCCGTCAGCGCCAGCGTGAGAGAGACGGCGATTCGGCTCCGCCTGTGCGATCCCGAACGATGCGTGATCCTGGGCAGCGGATCGGCCTGCGGCGTGGATTTGCATCGGTTCCGGCGGGAGCCCGATACCGAAACGCGGGGGCGGCGATTCCGAGAGCGATTCGGCATCCCCGCCTCGGCCACGGTGAT
>CAZNQN010000154.1:0-1946 GCA_964574925.1 uncultured Phycisphaeraceae bacterium
GACGGAAAGTGGACCGAACCGCGGACCGTCCGCGTCAACGGCCCGACGGAGTTCGGAGGCTACTGGTATTTCCAGTCCATGTGGGACAAGCCGCCCAACGGCATGCCACAGGGAGGGATGAACTATACCGGTCTGGGTGTGGGCAATCGCAACGGGGTGTACGTGCAGTTGTTCGGTGCGTCGCTGGCGGTGGCGGGCATGATTTTTTCATTCTACATCAAACCGGTGCTGCGGCGAAAAGAGGAGGCGAGGGAGGCGCAACGATTGCCGGGAACGCCGAAGGAGAGCGTCGCACGGGCGCCGACGGCGGTTCCCGTGGGGACGGCGGGAGATCGGACATGAGCGGGGGCACGATATCCACAACGGCGATGTCGTCCGGCGTCTACGAAGAACGCGGCGGGCGGCGACTGCGCATCCGCGCGATCGACGTGATGGTGCTGGGGGCGATCGCGGGACTGGCGGTGTATCGCGGGGCGACGGGGGCGGCGGCGGCGCGCCCCGTGGCGGAGTCCTCGGCGTTCGCCAAGGCCGTGAACCTCGAACCGCTCAACGCGCGGGCGGTGCAGGCCGACGGGCGCATCCGTTCCTTCGAATCGCACGCCAAGACCTACATGGGCTACGTATCCGGTCCGCGGAAGATCCACGGACAGTCGTACGGGTTCACGTACCTGGATCTGATGTTCCGTCCGGAGACGTACGACGACGTGGAATTGATCTACGTCAAGAACAAGCTGGTGCGGGAGCGGATTCTGGAGGCGGCGGCGGAGCTTCCCGGCATGGACGGCGAACGGATCGCCTTCATGCGGCGGTCGGGGTTGATTCCGCCGCGGGTGTTCCGCTCGCCGAAGGTGGCGGAGCTGCTGGAGCGGCTGGGGCGGGACCTGATCCGCACGGCCAAGGCGGTCGATGCCATCCAGTCCGCCCTGCACGTCTCCGACGCCGGGTTCCTGGCGAGTTCGCTCCGCATGGTGGCGCCGCCGACGGGGGAACGGGACAAACCCTGGCTTTCGGTGACCGATCTGCTCGGCGCGGGCGGGGCGCCGCGGGACGACATGCACGCAGGGGTGGAATCGATGCAGCCGATTCCCGGTCTGGATCCTGCGTTCCGCAAGGAGATCGCCGGCGCCTGGCGGGCGCTGGAGCAGGCGTGGCGGGCGGAGGATGCCGACGGGGCGAACCGGGCGATCGAGCGGATCGCGTCGCTGGTGCCGACGATCTCGCCGCAGCTCTATCCGGAACCGGGCCGACTGGCGATGGAAAGCTGGTACTTCCGCCACAACAGCATGACGTGGGTGTGGTTTTTCTATCTGGCGGCGGTGGTGCCGCTGCTGATGGCGGTGGTGTACCGGTGGGACGGGGCGCGCAAGGTGGGGATGGCGCTGTTTTCGGTGGCGTTCGGACTGCACACGATGTCGCTGGCGCTGCGCTGGTACATCTCCGGTCGCTGGCCGAACGCCAACATGTTCGAGGCGGTGACGACGTCGGCGTGGTTCGGGGGGGTGGCGGCGCTGCTCCTGGAATGGTGGACGCGGAAGACGGCATTCCGCAACCTGTTCGCGCTGGGGTCGGCGGTGATGTCGATGGCGGCGCTGATGGCGGCGTACTTTTTGCCGGCGGAACTGGATTCCTCGATCCGCAACAAGATGGCGGCGCTCAACGACGTGTGGCTCTACATCCACACGAACATGATCATCTGGAGTTACGCGGTGATCGGGCTGGCGTGCATTCCGGCGCTGTTGCTGCTGCGCCATCGGTGGTGCAGGGCGTGGGACGAGGGGACGATTCCCAAGGCCCGGTTGCTGCTGCTGCCGATCGCCGTCGCGGTGTTCAATTATGCGGGGTACCGTCTGCTGATGCACGTGCTGGACGACCCGGCGCGGGAGCTGGGCCGGTCGGGCCTGATCGGCATGAGCGGGGCGTTCTGGGGGGCGTCGATGGTGTTGATG
>CAZNQN010000154.1:1956-6242 GCA_964574925.1 uncultured Phycisphaeraceae bacterium
GGTCTTGATGCTGGAGGCGTCGGCGGCGTATGCCCGTCGGCAATCCGGTCAGACCGTCGAGCGGGCGGCGGCGGGCGGGGCGGCCTCGGTGCTGCGCGGCGGCGGAACCGCCTGGCTGCAATCGAAACCCACCCTCGGACAGGTCTTCGACGGGGCGACGATGATCCTGGTGGAACTGGCGTTCATCATGCTCTGGACGGGGACGGTGATGGGGGCGATCTGGGCGGATCATTCCTGGGGCAGACCCTGGGGGTGGGATCCGAAGGAAGTCTTCGCCCTCAACACGTTCATCATCTTCCTGATCCTGATCCACGTGCGGCTGAAGGTGCGCGACAAGGCCTTTTGGACGGCGGTGCTGGCGGTCGTCGGGTTCGAGGTGATGATGTTCAACTGGATCGTGGTCAACTTCGTCATCACCGGGCTGCACAGTTACGCCTGACCGCCGGGAACGAGAAGCCGGCGCCGGACCTTTCCTGCATGGAGCGAGACGACGACATCGTGACGCTGGTGAAGACGGAGAGCGAGGCGGAGGCGGCGGCGATCGTCTCACTGCTCGGATCGGAGGGTATCGAGGCCCGCATGGTGGGTGATGTGCTTCGCGGGTTGCGGTTGTTTCCCGTCCGGATCGAAATCCTCGTGCGGCGCGCCGATCTGGCGCGGGCACGGGCGGTGCTGGCGGACGCTCCCGAGCTGTAAGAAAGACGAAGGCGGCTTGCGCGGGAGCCGGCGAAAAGAGGGCGCGGAAAGCATGGCGGTGTCGTTCGGCGGGTTCCGGCGGGGCGCGGAAAGTCGCACGCTTCAAGCCCGCGGCTCGGCACGCGAACGGGGCTCTACCCGTGGGGGACGGGTTGGGCGGCGGGCGCGAGCGCGAATGAGCCGGCCTCCGTTTTCATGCGCCGGGCGATGAGCGATCGAGCGCAGGTTGCGACCCGTGCCGCGCCTCCCACGATCAAACCGGCGACCAGCGTCGTGTCCGTCACGACCCAGATGAACTGAAGGCGCTCGTTCGTCGGCGTCAGGAACCCGATGAACATCGCTTCCAGCAGGTAGGCGAGGGCGAGAACCCCGCACAGGCGACGATTCAAGCCCAGCAAGCCGCAGGCGAGCAGGGCGAATCCCGGCCAGAGCCGCCCCACCCGATCCAGCACCTTTAGGACCGTTTCGATCGGTCGTTTGCTCTTCCAGTAGCGCAGGGCCCTGAAGACGGGCGAGTCCCCGAAGGGGGCCTTGATCGCGGCGGCTTCGTGCATCCGCTGGGCGAGCGCCATCGACGCTTTCGGCGTCAGGTGCGGCGTGCCGTAGTAGGCGTACCAGACGTCGTCCCAGACGGCGTCCGGGGGGGCGTCGGGATGTCGGATCGGTCCGATCCGCCGCGATGCGGGCACCGGCGAATAGCGCAGACCGTGCGGATCGCGCAGCAGATGCGCCAGTGTGAGGCGAAGACTCGACACCAGGTATCGGGGGAAGATGTCCGCCAGCATGGAACGTCCCACGCGCCCCATCAGATCGTCGTAGGCCCACTCGTCCATGCCCGCGTCGTGGATCGCCCGGTAACGGGCCACCCAGATGTCCAGGTGATCGACGAGGTAGGCATCCTCTCGGCTGCGTTCGGGGACGAAGGCCAGGACCCGCTCGGCCTCCGGGGACATGGGCATGGTCGCCCCTTCGAAATGGCGGGCGCGGAGCAGGATCGTCGCGCCCACCGTGCCGTTGCTGGGGCGGAAGCGGCCCGCGTAATGCAGGTTCAGCCCGCACTCGAACAGGATGCACGCCAGCACCGGAAGCCCGAAGGCGACCGCGGGCTTCCATCCGTCGAAATCGAAAAGTAAAGAACGAAAGAACCCCTGGCCGCGGGCTTGAGCCCGCGCGATCTCGCCGCGCGGAGGGACATCCGCCGACGTCGTGTCCCCCGATGGTTCCAAGCAGGGGTTCGGCGCATCCTCCATCGCTTCCTCCTGGCGTTCGCCGTCAACGCGGGAAGAAGACCGCTCCCTCACGGTCGCGGCGTTGATTTTCCGCTCCCTGACGGTCGCGGCTCTGTTCCTCACGGTCGCGGCGCTGTGGGAAGGGTTTGCCACGTTGTGGGGCGTGGGAGGGCTTGCCGGGGCACTCGCTGCCGCGACGCCGAATCCGTGCCGCCCATGAAGGGAGAGGATTAAGAACATCAAGGCGACGGCGGCGATGACGGGGGTGGCCGATCCGCGCGTCAGCCAGGCGAGTCCCATCAGCGTGCCGGCGGTCACCATCCATCCGAGGTTCCGTTCCCGCGACCAGCCGACGAACAGGGCGAGCCATCCGAAAGAGAACAACGCCAGAAAGAGCGGTTCCGAAAGCACCCGGTCGCCCCAGACGACGAACTGGAGGCGCACCATCACCAGCAGGGCGGCTGCCCACCCCAGGATCCGCCCGCGAAGCCGGCGTCCGATCCCGTAGGCCGCCAGCGGCAACAGTCCCAGCAGAACGTGATTGCCCGCCGTCGCCGCCCATCCCATGTTCCCGAAGAGCCACGCCACGCCGGCGAGATAGAAGATGTATCCCGGCTTGCGCATTTCGAAGTGGGGCGCGGCGCCCGGGGTGAGGAGCGCCTCGGCCGAGGCGACGTACTGGGCGGAATCTCCGCAGGGCAGCGCGCGTCCCTGCTTGTAGGAGAAGCGGGTTCCCTCGGCCAGGAAACTCAACATGCCGATGAGCAGCACGTCAAGCAGGAGGCGCCGTCGGTGTTTGCGGGACGTCAGCCCTGTTGACTGCATCATCGGCGGTCTCCCCTCGGCAGGAACGATGTGCCCACGACCCCGCCGCTGCTGCGCGACCGTAAGGAACGGCGCCGCGACCGTAAGGAACAGAGCTGCAACGGTAAGGAACAGAGCCGCGACCGTGACGAACAGAGCCGCGACCGTGAGGGAGCGGAAGAAGAAGCACGATCGTCGCGCGATTCCGTCCCGGCGAAGGACGAGCAGAACGCATCCGGCGAAGCGCTGCATTCATCCCCGGCGGTCCTTCCTGCCCTGTCGGTTTCCCGATGAGGGCGGACGGCGTGCCGATCCGTCGCACGGGCTGAAGCCCGCGGGCCGGAAGACGAAAAACGCTCGATCCGATCCGTATGCATGTTTCGTCGTTTTCTCATGGCCTTGGTGCTCTGCGACCGAGGTCGTCCCGCGCAAACGGCCGGCGCCATCGGTCGTCTCAAGATATTTCGGTGCCTGGCGGGACTGACTGGAAAAGCGGGTCGTCTTCCGTCCGGTCCGGCGCGACTTCACGGCACCGGTCCCTCCGCGACGCCGTTTTCAGCATCGGCGGTGGCGCCGTCCATGAGCCCTTCCCGAAATCGCGGGGCGCTACGTTCTCGATCGGATGCGGGTGGAGTCCCTTGGCATCGCGCGGGCTAAGGCCCGCGGCTCGGAACGCAGAAGCGAGAAACGCTCGTGGGACGGTTCGGGTGTCAATCGGAATGTTGCGTTCTGCGCGCGGACGGTCGCTCGCCGTCCCCTCCAGCGGGCAGGAAGGCGAGGCTCAGCAGGAAGGGGATCATCGGCACGCGGAAACGCGGGTCCAGTTGCGGCGTACTAGCGAGCAGCAGGGCGATCGTCACGGCCAGGGGGAAATACGTTGCCGCGAAGGACCACCGGTGACGGAACAGTCTCCAGACGACCCCCAGGATCAGCAGCCCATAGGGAAGCGCTTTGAGAAAGGCTTGCAGACGATCGACCGGCACCCCGCGGGGCGGACGGATCGCAAGCTCCAGGGGGAAGACCAGCAGCGACAGGCAGCGTTTGCCCGCACAGAGGATCGTGGCGACGGGGTCTTCCAGCATCATGTCCAGGCCGATGCGCGTCAGTGCGGCGGAGACCTCGAACGAATCCCCGTGCGTCTTCGTTCCTTGGGCGAGGTTCCGCCATTGCAACGGTCGGCGGAGGTCTTCCGGCCAGTGACGGAGCCGCTCCCGCAGGCGGGCGTCGATCCGCTCCCAGATCGTATGCGGGTCTTCGCGACGGGCGGGATCGAGCGAGGTTTCGATGTAGCGATCGGCACTGCGGCCGCGGCGACACAGCTCGATCTCCGCCGCCTTGAAGTATGCCAGCACCACGCCGCCTTGATCGGACAACGCCCAGTGCCCGCCGAGACGATGATTGCGGAACATCCAGATACCTGGCGCTATCGCACTCCCCGCGAGGAAGAGCGCGAGCGCGGAGACCAACGACTTGCGGCGATCGGATCGCAGATCTGCCGGTGCGGGAGGTTTCCGCCGAGGGGAAGGTATTCGCCTTTTTTGTTCCGCTCCCTCACGG
>CAZNQN010000155.1:0-6231 GCA_964574925.1 uncultured Phycisphaeraceae bacterium
TCCGGGAAACTGATCAGGCGGTCTGCGTTCGTGATACTGGGAACGCGGAAGTTATCGGTCATTCTCCTTTCCTTCCCGTTCCCCGGGCGTGATCGGTTCGCCCGGACCGACGAAAGCCCCGCGCCGCGTCGATCGCAAGGACGTTTGAACCCGTCTCCGCCGGGTTCCGATATTCCAAAGCGGGGAGGGAGGACGAATGGCATCCTGCGGGGAGACGACGATGGCGGACGATCGAATCGTGCGGGTGGGGGTGATCGGATGCGGACACTGGGGGCCGAATCACGTCCGCGTCTTTACACAGCTCGGGCGCGCGCGGGTGGAAATGTGCGCGGATGTGAATCCCTCGCGGCTGGCGAAGATGGCCGATCGGTTCTCCTTCGTGCGGACGACGGCGGATCACCGCGCGATCCTGTCGGATGAGACGATCGACGCCGTGGTGATCGCCACCCCGACGGAGACGCATGCAGAGATCGTCCGCGACGCGATCGCCGCGGGGAAGCATATTCTGGTGGAAAAGCCGCTCTGCACGTCGTCGGCGGAGGCGCGCGACCTGACCGCGGCGGCCGATCGTGCCGGCGTCGTGCTGATGGTCGGACACGTGTTCCTCTACAACCCAGGGATCATGAAGCTGCGCGAGTACGTCCGCGAGGGCGAGCTGGGACGCATCCATTACCTGGACGCGGTGCGGACGAACCTCGGTCCGGTGCGGGGGGACGTCAACGCCCTGGTGGACCTGGGGACGCACGACATCAGCATTTTCAATTATCTCCTCGATGCCGTGCCGCAGGCGGTCGCCGCCCAGGGCAGCGCGATCTCCCAGGAGGGGATCGAGGACGTCTGTTTCGCCACGCTGCTCTATCCGGACGGTACGCTGGGGCACATCCACGTGAGCTGGCTCAACCCGCGGAAGGTGCGCACGCTCACCGTGGTGGGGCAGAAGAAGATGGCCGACTGGGACGACGTGCATCCGACCGATACGGTGCGTTTGTACGACAAGGGTCTGGACCAGCCGCCGCATTACGATTCGTTCGGAGAGTTCCACTTCATGCTCCGTCACGCGGACGTGCGGATCCCGCGCATCGAGCAGGCGGAGCCGCTGGTGCTCCAGGCGGAAGCGTTCCTGGATTCCGTGCTGGAGGGGGCGGCGTGCCGGTCGGGCGGTCGAGAGGCCGAGGCCGTGGTCGCCGTGCTCGAGGCGGCTCAGGCCAGCCTCCACAGCGGCGGCGGGTTGTGCCCGGTGGGAGCCGTGACGACCGCGAAAAGCAGACCGCGGGAAGATATCGAGCTTTCACGGGAGACGGTCGAGGCCGAGGTGGAGACAAGCGGTCCGTGGGGTGAGACTCCGTCGACCGCGTTCCCTACGCTGTCACACTGGGATCCCTGACCCGTTGCAGGCGTTCCTGCGCGCCCGGTGTCGGACGCGGCGAACGTCGCGTTTTTTGCCCAAGTCGCGTTTTTTTTCGGACGAACAACTAGGGACGTCCGGGGCTTCGGTCCGTTCGGGACCGTGTTGCGGGCGAGGCAACAGGATCGCGGGAGCGGTACGGCCGTGGACATTCTTCTGATCAATCCGCCCTGGCAGACGCGGGACGGCAACATCTGGCACGGTGTCAAGAGCACGTCACCGCCGCTGGGGTTGCTGTACGTGGCCGCCTATGCCGAACGGCAGGGTTGCAAGGTGCGCGTCCTGGACGTCAACGCCGAGCGGATGAAGTTCGAGGATGTCGAAGACGCGGTCGCCCACATGCGTCCCCGCTGGGTGGGGTTCACCGCGGTGACCGCGCAGATCACCAGCACCTGTGCCATCGCAGCCATGATCAAACGGGTCTGCCCGGAGGCGAAGATCGTGGTGGGCGGCGTGCACGCGACGGCGCTGCCGGACGTGGTGCTCCAGGATCCGAACATCGACTACGTGATCCGGGGCGAGGGGGAGATCCCGTTCTATGAGCTGGTCAGCGGTCGACCGCTCGACGAGGTGGGGGGGCTTTCGTATCGCAGCGGGAACCCGCTCCAGCCGATCGCCCACAACCCGGAGCGGCCGCCGATTGAGGATCTCGACTCGCTGCCGACGCCGGCGTATCACCTGGTTCCGTTCGAGGCGTATCGTCCGGCCGTAGGAGCCTACAAACGCCTGCCCGCCGTCAACATGACCATGACGCGGGGATGTCCGGGCAAGTGCACGTTCTGCAACTCGGCGGAGACGGCGCTGCGGACGCGGTCGGCGGAGCACATGGTGGCGGAGATCGAGGAACTCCAGCGGCGCTACGGCATCCGCGAAGTGAGCTTCTACGACGATACGTTCACGATCTTCAAGCAGAACGTCGCCCGTTTCTGCGACCTGATCGTCGAGCGGGGGATCGACCTGACCTGGTCCTGCTTCGCGCGGACGGATTGCGTCTCGCCGTCGCTGCTGCGGAAGATGAAGGCGGCCGGGTGTCACCAGATCCTGTTCGGGCTCGAATCCGCCGACCCGGACATCCTGCGCAACATCCGCAAACCCATCGACATCGAGCTGACGAAAAAGGCCGTTCGCATGGTGCAGGAAGCGGGCATCGCGGTGCGGGCGGCGTTCATGTTCGGCAACCCGGGCGAAACGGTGGAGAGCCTGTGGCGGACCATCCGCTTCGCGCTGGAGCTCGATCCCGACCTGGCGGTCTTCAACATCACCACGCCCTATCCGGGGACGCAGATGTTCGACTGGGCACTGAAGAACGGCTACCTCCGCACGCTGGATTGGAGCGAATACGACCTGGCCAATTCGGTGATGGAGTTGCCGACCATCTCCACGGAAGAGATTCATCGTATGTACCGGATCGCGTACCGGAAGTTCTACTTCCGGCCGCGGTATCTGCTGCGGCGGTTGCGGACCCTGCGGAGCTGGAACGAAATCAAGATGAACCTCCAGGCGCTTCGTTCGATCCTGTTCGTGCGGAGCACCGCGCCCCCGCGTCCCCGCGCCGTCCGCGCGGACATCCCCGCGTCCGACGGGGCGGCGGCGATGCCCGCGGGGCTGGAGGTCTGTACACCCTGACATCACGGAGGATGCGACGTGTCGATTCCACTGGTCAACCTGGAACGGATGCACGAGGAGATTCATGACGAGATGTACGAAGCGGTTGGCCGCGTACTGGCGAGCAACCGCTTCATCCTGGGGGAGGAGGTGGAGGCGTTCGAGGCCGAATTCGCCGCCTATTGCGAGACGCCCCACTGCATCGGTGTGGGCAGCGGGCTCGATGCCTTGACGCTGGCGCTGAAGGGACTGGGCATCGGTCCCGGGGACGAGGTGATCACCGTCGCCAACACCTTCATCGCCACCGCGCTGGCGATCAAGCAGACCGGTGCCACGCCCGTCTTCGTCGATCACGATCCGGAGACGTACACGATGGATCCGACGCGGATCCCGGCTGCCCTGACCTCGCGCACGCGGGCCATCGTCCCGGTGCACCTCTACGGGCAGACGGCGGACATGGACCCGATCCTGACGATCGCGCGCGAGCACGGGTTGTTCGTCGTGGAGGACGCCGCCCAGGCGCACGGGGCGCGCTACAAGGGCAAACGGTGCGGAAGTTTCGGTCATGCGGCCGCCTTCAGTTTCTATCCGGGCAAGAACCTCGGCGCGATCGGCGACGGCGGCGCGGTCGTGACGTCGGATGAGGGGCTGGCTCGCTGGATCCGCGCCGCCCGCAACTATGGATCGACGACCAAGTACCGCCACACGGTACGCGGAGTGAACAGTCGGCTCGACGCCGTGCAGGCGGCGGTGCTGCGCGTCAAGCTCCGCTACCTGGACGAGTGGAACGAGATGCGCCGCTGGGCTGCCGGACGCTATGCGGAACTGCTCGACGGGCTCGACCTGGTTTTGCCGCACGAACGCGAGGAGGTCGAGCACGTCTATCACCTGTACGTGGTGCGCACGCCGCAGCGCGACCTTCTGTTGAAGCATCTGGCCGCCGGCGGGATCGAGGCGGGGATCCATTACCCGGTGCCGATCCACCGGCAGGTGGCGTTCGGACGGGGGTGTCGGGTCTCCGGCAAGCTGACGCACGCCGAAACGCAGGCGGACGAGCTGCTGTCGCTTCCGATCTGCCCCTACATCTCCATCGATGACCTGGAGGAGATCGCCCACGAGATCAAGCGGGCGCTTACGGAGGCGCCTCGCGCCCGGCCGGTAAGCCCCCAACAGAGCCACGGCCGCCTGCCTGCGCGGAGCGCGCAGACAGGGGAGGGGGCGGCCCTGTCCGTCTCCATGCCGTCGGAACCAGCGCCGACCGATCCGTGGGGCGAGTTCTGAAAACGCTCGGGCGGAGACGAACGAAAGCCGGTGTTTCGGACCCTTCGAGCGCTTTCCAGATCCATGAATCGGTCCTTTCCCGTTGTAGCGGGGTGGATGCCGGAGGATCGCGCAGGCTGAAGCCTGCGGCTCGGGACAGAAAGACGAGCAATGCGCCAGGGAGTCCTCAGGGAGGCGTCTCGTTCTTGACGACGGGCGCTTTCGGGGAGGATTCGTGCGGCGGCAGCCGCCACGTCGTGAACCACACCAGCCCCAGAATCATCACCACGACCACGCCGAGGGCCACCCAGGTGGCCCGGATGCCGCCGATCCGCGGCGGTTCGTCCCAGATGTCGTCCGGATCGGGAAGGGAGACCCGGCGGACGGCCTGCGAAAGTTCCGCCAACGAGCCGCTGACCGGCGGAGCGGCCGGGTCGGCTTTCGAGGCCACAGCCCGCGCGACGGGCGAAGCGGTGGAAACCGAGGCGGTCGGACCGGCCGAGGGGCGGGTTTTCCCTCCTTGCCCTGCGGATGCGTCTACGTGGGATGGAGGACTCGGGACGGCGGAGGCGGCCGGTGTGTGCGGGTTCGGGTTGCCTTTCGGCTGCTCGAACGAGAGGTAGGCCAGGCAGTGCGGGCAGCGGGCATCGGAGGGGGCGATCGTCCGATGGCACTGCCAGCAGCGGGAGAAATAGCGGCACAGTCCGGGCGTCTCCACGGCGAACCGCCACTGGTAGTCGGTGGCCGGTCCGCGGACGATCGACGTTTCCGTGATCAATCCCCTGCGGATCTGGCGGACGATGCGGTCGAGACTGACGCCGGGGAAGGGGCGGACGTGTTCCAGCACGTACCACGGTCCGGCATGGGCACGCATCTTCTCGATCATCGCCGGGCTGAGATCCTGCCCGCAATGGTCGCAGACGAGGGCGTCGCGGGGCACGAGCTGACCGCAGGTGACGCAGGGACGGGCGTTGCCGTGCCAGGCGCGTGCCGCCAGCGGGCTGAGCGGTCCGAACCCCCGCCGGGCGGCCACCTCCAGCGGATGGTTGCCGGGCGGAACGGGCGGCGTACCGGACCCGTTTGCGGGCGGCGAGGTCTGAAGCGGAGGGTCGTGCTCGTGCATGAGAATCTCCGAAACGACACTGGATTCTACGCCTCGAAATCGGGCCGAACAACCGATTCCCGTCGGCGGGGAGGCGATGGCAACGCCGTTGCGTAGGATCGTTCGCCGGGTGCGCGTTCGCTTGAACGGCTTCCGACCCGCTCGTAGACTGCCCGCTTTGTCGATCGCGGCCGAACGGCGAGGGACGCCGCCGTCCGCATCGACCGGGAGAGCCTCGCCGAAGACCGTCATGGCCGAGCCATCGAACGCGGACAAACCGGGCGCGTACCATCCCGCCGCCATCGAGCCGCGCTGGCGGGAATACTGGGAAACGCACGGCACGTTCCGGACGCCGAATCCGGGCGATCCGGACTTCGACGCGTCCAAGCCGAAGTTCTACGTGCTGGACATGTTTCCCTACCCCAGCGGGGCCGGGCTGCACGTCGGTCATCCGGTCGGATACTGCGCCACGGACATCATCGCCCGCTACAAGCGGATGCGCGGCTACAACGTGCTGCACCCGATGGGCTTCGACGCCTTCGGGTTGCCGGCGGAACAGTATGCCATCGAGCACAACGTCCACCCGGCGGTCACCACCCGAAAGAACATCGACCGCTACCGCGAGCAGCTCAAGATGTTCGGTTTCAGCTACGACTGGGGCCGGGAGCTGGCCACCTGCGATCCGCGCTACTACAAGTTCACGCAGTGGATCTTCCTGAAGATGTTCGAGAGCTGGTACGACCCGGCGTGCGAGTGGGTCGATCCGCAGGGGCGGCGGACGCGGGGACGGGCGAGGCCGATCCGCGAACTGCTCGACCGTCTGGAATCGGGGGATTGGGGCGTGGACGCGGCCGGCGAT
>CAZNQN010000156.1:0-1635 GCA_964574925.1 uncultured Phycisphaeraceae bacterium
CCACCGGAAACGGAGTCCGGTTTCGTCGCACGGGCTTCAAGCCCGCGGCTCGGAACACAAAGAGGAAAATGCTCCAAGCCTGCAGCTCGGCGAGGATCCCCGAAGGGGACAACAAGAATATGTGGACGCGGTTACGTGATCGCCGCCAAGCGGAACGCAGGGTTTCCATACGCCTCGAGCCGGGCGGCCCGTCCGATGGAGCGGCGGAATCAGCGGGGAAACGCCCCTTTCACCGGCCGATGGCGGTTGCGGGCGGAAATCCGGGCCCGCAAAAACCGGAGCCGTCCCTGGACGAGGCCGGGAGGCGATCCGCTCCCGCCGTCGGTGGAGGATCCCGATCCCGCCACGGTTCCGTCCCCCGCGGCCCCGGTGTCCGCTGCGGCCGAACCGGTGCCGTTCGTTCCCCCGGTCGTGTTCGTCTGGTCCGGCGTTTCTGCGGGTGGCGTCGTGGTCGGGAGATTGTCGAGCAGACCGGCTGAGAGATCGACCTGCAAGCCAGCCCGGGCGAAGAATCGCTGCGCCAGGAAGAACAGGGCGTTGAGCGCGTCGCGGGTGATGATGTCGATGGCCTGGAGGTTGAACTGTTCCCGAACCGTGCGCGGGGGTTCGGTGGCGGTGATGTTGGGTAGTGCGGTCGGCTCCCGCAACGTGCTCTGGGCGCGGGCGACCCCGGCGGCCACCATGGCCCCGGGCTGACGGTCGGGCGTCGGCACGACGTTCTGGTCGGCGAACTGTCCCGCCGCCGGCGCCTGGGCATACGAGGTCGAAGGCGCGGTCCACATCAACGCAAGCGCAAAGACGAACCCCGTTGCACAGCCGCAGACGTTTCGAGAGCACTGCCCTGCGAAAGGATGCTTCGTCGGCCGGCTGCCGTCTTCCGCGTCGTTCATCGTTTTTCGCATCCATTGCATGATCTTCGTCCTCCTGAGCACCTCTCGCTTCGTTCTCGCTCGCGCCTCGTTGCGGTCGAGCCTGGTCGATCGGTGCCCGCCTTCTTTATTATGTCGGACGGGCATCGCGGTTGCGAGGGAAAAAACGGGGAAATCCGCCGACTGCGGCATTCTCTCCCTCCGCCCCCTTCGGATTCCCCGCTCCCGCGCCTACGATTCGCCATCCTGCGGTTCCGAATCCTCCGGAGCGGCCGCATCCGCAGCCGGTCCGCCCTTCTCCCTGTTGTTTTCGGGCGAACCGCCGTGGTCCTCGTCGTTTTCCGGTGCGATTCGGGCGACGGCAACCACCTTGTCCCCTTCCTCGAGGCGGATCAGTCGGACGCCCTGGGTGGCGCGGCCGATCTCCCGCAGGGCCGTCAGGTCGGTGCGAAGCAGGATGCCGCCCGCCGTGATGAGCATCAACTCGTCGCCGTCGCGCACGGCCAACAGGCCGACGACGTCGCCGTTGCGCTGCGTCGTCTTGATGTTGATGACCCCCTTGCCGCCGCGGTGCGTCTTGCGGTATTCGCCGATGTTGGTGCGTTTGCCGTAGCCGTTCTCGCAGACGGTGAGGATGGAGTCGCCGGGGTTGGCGGCCACCATCGCCACGACGGCGTCGCCCGCGCCGAGCGTGATCCCGCGGACGCCGCGGGCGGCGCGCCCCATCGCACGGACGTCGTTTTCGTCGAAGCGGATGGCCATGCCC
>CAZNQN010000156.1:1645-6151 GCA_964574925.1 uncultured Phycisphaeraceae bacterium
GTTCTCGCCCGTGGTGCGTTCGACATTGACGAGCGTGTCGTCGGCGTCGAGCCGGATGGCGATGATGCCGGCGGAACGGAGATGGCGATACGCGCTGATCGGCGTCTTCTTGACCGTGCCCTTGGCCGTGGCGAAGAAGACGAAATCCTCCTCGAAGTCCCGCACGGGCAGCACCGCCCGATGGGTCTCGTTGGGCTGCATGCGCAACACGTTGGCGATGGACCGCCCGCGGGAGGTGCGGCTCATGGCCGGCAGATCGAAGACGCGCACCCGATACACCCGCCCGCGATCGGTGAAGATGAGCAGATAATCGTGGGTGGAGACGACGAACAGGTGCTCCAGGAAATCGCCGTCCTTCGCCCCGCTGCCGCGGACGCCCTTGCCGCCGCGGCCCTGTTTGCGATAGGAGTCGATGTCCGTCCGTTTGATGTATCCCTTCCGCGTGATGGTCACCACCATCTGCTCGTCGGGGATGAGCTCCTCCATGGTGAAATCGCCGACGGCTTCCACGATTTCCGTCCGTCGCGGATCCTTGAAACGACGTTTCAGATCGTGCAGGTCATCGCGGATGATGTCGAGGACGAGCGTTTCGTCGGCGAGGATGGCTTCGTACCCTTCGATTTCCTCCACCAGCTTGACGTATTCGGTGGCGAGTTTCTCGATCTCCAGTCCCGTCAGCCGCTGCAACTGCATCGACAGAATCGCCGATGCCTGCGCTCCGGTCAGATGATAATCCTCCGCCGAGAAGCGGCGCACGAATGCTTCCGGAAGAAGGTTCTGCAACACGGCCAACTCCTTCAAACGCAGCGAGCGGGCCATCAACCGCTCCTTGGCCGTGTTCGGATCGGGCGAACGCTTGATGAGTTCGATGATCTCGTCGATGTCCCCGACGGCGAGGATCAACCCCTCCAGGATGTGGGCGCGCTGTCTGGCCCGCCGCAGCAGGAACGTCGTCCGCCGGCGGATGACCTCCTTGCGGTGCTCCACGTAGAGCGCGATGAGATCCTTGAGCGTGAGCGTGCGCGGCTGGCGGTGGACCAGCGCGATGTTCATGATGTGGTAGTTGGACTGAAGCGGGGTGTAGGAGAAGAGTTGGTTGATGATGACGTCCTCGTTGGCGCCGGGCTTGAGGTCCACCTCGATGCGGACCTCGTGCTTGCGGTCGGAGGCGTCATTGACGGCGGCCACCTCCTTGATCGTGCCCGCTTTCACGGCGTCGGCGATCTTCTCGACGATCGTGCTGCGCAGCACGCCGTAGGGCACCTCGGTGATGACGATCGTCTTGCGGTTGCCGCGCCCCTCCTCCACGTGACAGCGCCCGCGCAGGGTGATGCTTCCGCGACCGGTGGTGTACGCCTGCACGATCCCCCGCCGTCCGCAGATCTGTCCGCCGGTGGGGAAATCCGGACCGGGCAGGACCTTCATCAACTCCGTGATGGACACCTCCGGGTTGTCCAGGTAGAGCAGGACGGCATCGCAGACTTCGCCGACGTTGTGGGGCGGCAGGTTGGTGGCCATCCCCACCGCGATCCCCGTCCCCCCGTTGACGAGCAGATTCGGGAACTTGCCGGGCAGAACCGTCGGTTCCATGCGGGAGTTGTCGTAATTGGGGACGAAATCGACGGTGTCATACTCGATGTCCTCGAGCAGGGTCATGGCGGCGTGGGTCATGCGGGCTTCGGTGTAGCGCATGGCCGCCGGCGGATCGCCGTCGATGGAGCCGAAGTTGCCCTGTCCGTCGATGAGCGGCTCGCGCATGTTCCAGGGCTGGGCCATCCGCACCAGCGTGGGATAGATGACCGCGTCGCCGTGGGGGTGATAGTTTCCGCTGGTGTCGCCGCTGATCTTGGAGCATTTTTTGGTCTGGGCGCGCGGACCGAGGTTCAGATCGTTCATGGCCACGAGGATGCGCCGTTGCGACGGCTTCAGTCCGTCGCGCACATCGGGCAGCGCCCGGGACATGATGACGCTCATCGAATAGGTCAGGTACGAATCCTGCATCTCCTCGATGAGCGGGTGATCGATGATCCGTTCCGCCGTCGCTTCCGGTGTGTCGCTCATGCGTGCTCCGGTCCTCCGAGACAAGACGCTCCGTGGTCAACGTTCCCCCATGGTGGTATTCTAGGCACCTTCCGAAAGGCCGCAAACGGCGACGCCGCGCGGTGGCCGAACCGCAGCCGGCATCCACCCGTCGCCGGAGACAATCCGGCGACGGCGACTGCCGGACGGACCTCCCGCAGGAGTGACAGGGATTTGACCAAACGGAAACGGACGGGCGATGTGATCCGCGTCGCGGATCAAGG
This sequence comes from uncultured Phycisphaeraceae bacterium, assembly GCA_964574925.1. Classification (GTDB taxonomy): domain Bacteria; phylum Planctomycetota; class Phycisphaerae; order UBA1845; family UBA1845; genus CAZNQN01. The sequence continues at coordinate 3,949 of CAZNQN010000156.1, forward strand.
GCAGTTGGAGCGGCTCTGCAACAAGGCCGCGAAAGAGGGACGCGTCGCCTTCGACACCGAGTTCGTCATGGAAGACCGGTTCGAGCCGGAGGTCTGTCTCGTGCAGCTCGCCGGCGCTTCGTGGATCGCCCTGGTCGACCCGCTTTCTGCCCTTGACCTTGCCCCCGTGTGGGGCCTGCTCTGCGACGCGGACGTGGAGGTGGTCGTCCACGCCGGACAGGAAGACCTGGCCCTTTGCTACCAGCACACGCAACAGGTCCCCCGCAACATCTTCGACGTGCAGATCGCGGCCGGTTTGTGCGGTCCCGCCTACCCCTTGAGCCTCCAGAAACTCGCCCAGCAGATCCTGCACGTGCGGCTGCACAAGGCCAAGACGCTCACCGACTGGCGGAAGCGTCCCCTCTCCCCGGAGCAGATCGACTATGCCGCCGCGGACGTCGCCTATCTGCTCGCCATCCGGGACAAACTCCACCGCAAACTCGTCCGCCTGAAGCGGGACGCCTGGGCCAGGGAGGAGTTCCGGCGTTTCGAGGACATCGCCTACTATCGCCGGGCGGAGGAGGAGACGTTGATCCGCGTGAAAGGCTCCGGCGTGTTGAAAGGGCGGCAACTGGCCATTCTTCGCGAACTGCTCGCCTGGCGGGAGAACGTCGCCCGCCGCTGGAACCGTCCCGTGCGCGTGGTGCTCAAGGATCACCTGCTGGTGGAGATCGCCAAGCACGAACTGGACGATCCGGCGGCCATCCGTGACCTGCGCGGGCACAGCCTGGGCGCGAGGGATCTGGCCGACCTCGGCAAGGTCGTCCAGCGGGCCATGCAGATCCCCCCCGATCAATGGCCCAAACGGGAGACCCGAATCACCGAGACGCCCGAGGAGACCGCCTTGATCGAGTTGCTCACCGCCGTGATCCGATCCGCCTGCGCCGAACGGGACCTCGCTTACGGTCTGGTCGCTACCAAGCGCACCATCCGGGAACTGCTGTTCCACGTGCTCAAACGCGAGCCGGTCGACGCAGGCAAGGTGGAACTGCTCCGCGGGTGGCGCGGCGAGCTTCTGGGGGAGATGCTGCTGGCCATCCTTTCCGGACGGTGCGACCTGCGGGTCCACATGAAAGACGGCAAACCCGCTCTCCGCGTCCGTCCGACCTGACGCCGGTACCCCCGCTCTGGGCGCAGCTTCCGATCGACGGGACGACCGGGCTCACATGCAAGCCGACTTGGCGACCGTTGTCTCTTTCTTGTTACGGTACCGCCGCCGTCTTGACCTCGTCCGATTCCGGTTGGTAGGTGAGAACCCTTCGGGTGACGATGGTGCGGTCGCCGTCGAACGTACAGACCGAGGCCGTGGAGCGGTAGAAATCGATCTTCTGAAGCACCGGGGCAAGTTTCATGACGATGCCGGCGCCGGTTTGAACCGCCTCTTTGGCCTTCTTCATCGGCGGCGGATCGTCCGGGATGGAAGCCGTGACCATTCCGCTGATCATGCCGGCCATCGCCGCCACCGACGCCAACTGCTGCCCCATCTTGGACATGTCCCGGAAGGAACAACCGCGGACCGGTCCTTTCGGCATCAACCCTTCCTTCCGGAACCGGTCATTCTGGGCGATCGAGGGGGCCTTGCCCGACGCGACGGCGAGGCACTTGTTGATCGCCCCCGGGGAGGTCCCCACCATCAGCCATTCGTGGTGGACGCCGATCACCGGGCGGAGAAACATCATCAACGCCGGATGCGTCACCTGGCGAAATCCCTCGGCGTCCACCGTCGCCGGCGTGACCATCAGCGTCTGACCCGATTCCTGGAGCTTCTGAGAAATCAGATCGATCAGGCCGAACACTTTTCGGCGGGCGAGGTCTGCATCCTTGACGCGGATCATGAAGACGGAATCCGTAGGACTCATGGGGGTGACCACGGCCGCCGGCATCGTGATGGAGATCATCTCTCCGCTCCACCAGGCGAACAGATCCGCCTGCGGATCGAAACCGATCTCCTTAAGCTTCTGGTTCCATTGCGCGATTAGTTGTTCCCCTTCGGGGCCGGACTCACGAATGAAATCGAGCACGAGCGCGTAGATTTTTTCCAGATCGATGAAGGACTCCAGCGTGAACTCCGTTGCGTCGGCGGGAATGTAGCGGTCGAAACGGGTGAACGGCTTCCTGTCCGTGATCGCACACGCCAGCCGGCACTTCTTTTTGCCTTCCTGGA
>CAZNQN010000157.1:0-6144 GCA_964574925.1 uncultured Phycisphaeraceae bacterium
TCTTCTTTCGACGGGTCCAGGCGTTTTCGAGGTTTTCGGGATCCCGACGATCGGTTCCGGTCGCGGCGGAGCCGGGCAAGGGAGGCGGACCTTCGCGGGGGATTCGTTCCATGCATGTGTGCAGAGGCTCGCGACCGGAATGCGGAACGGCGAATCGAAGATTCCGAATGGACGGAATGGGATACCGGATCCGCGGAAGGCGGTTTTTGAGGGCATCGCCGTTTCATTCGCCATTCGATCTTCGAAACTTACCTGCCTGCTTGTGTGCACTCAGACAGGCACAGGCAGACCGTCGCCGCGCAGTCGGATGGTCGCGGTTCGGTGGTATGGGCACGGGTCCGGGTTGCGCTCCCCGGTTTCCGCTTTCCGCTCCCTTACGGTCGCGGCTCAGTTGGGCGGTCGCGGCTCAGTCGGATGGTCGCGGTTCGGTTGTATGGGCGCGGGTTCGGTGTTGCGCTCCCCGGTTCCCGCTCTCCGCTCCCTTACGGTCGCGGCTCAGTTGGGCGGTCGCGGCTCAGTTGGGCGGTCGCGGCTCGGTCGGGTGCCGGCGGCGTGGAATACGCAAAGGGACAAGGCTCCAGAATTCCGGAATGATCGCTCGATTCGATAAATGATCGTTCGATACGTTCGATAAAGGATCAACGTTTTGCGCAAGGAATCGTATCAGTTTCTCAAGGCCATCCAGGAGACGCCGTCTCCGTCGGGGTTTGAACAGCCGGTGCAGCGGATCGTGCGGCGGCGGATGAAGCCGTACGCGGATCGGATCGAGACGGACGTGCACGGGAACGTGGTCGTGGCGCTGAACCCGGAGGGCAAACCGCGGGTGATGCTCGCGGGGCACTGCGACCAGATCGGGCTGATGGTCCGCTACATCGACGACAACGGGTACCTGTTCGTGTCGTCGATCGGGGGGATCGATCCGAGCGTGCTGCCGGGGTCGCTGGTGGTGGTGCACACGGCGCACGGTCCGGTGGAAGGCGTGATCGGACGACGGCCGATCCACGTGCTCAAACCGGAGGAACGGGGGGCGAAGGTCGAACTGCGCGAGCTGTGGGTGGACATCGGGGCCAAGGATCGCAAGGAGGCGGAACAGGTGGTGGCGGTGGGCGACGCGGTGACGTTCCGCCTGGGGGTGACGCACCTGGGACGGGACCTGATCGCCTCGCCGGCGCTGGACAACAAGTGCGGGGTGTTCGTGGTGATGGAGGCGTTGCGGCTGTGTTCGACGAAGAAGCTGCGTTGCGCGCTGTTCGCGGTGAGCACGGTGCAGGAGGAGATCGGGCTGCGCGGGGCGCGGACGTCGTGTTACAACGTCGATCCGCAGGTGGGCATCGCGGTGGATGTGACCCACGCGACCGACTACCCCGACATCGACAAGCGGGTCAACGGGACGGTTTCGCTGGGGAAGGGACCGGTGCTGTCGCGGGGGCCGAACGTCAATCCGCGTCTGGAAGCGATGCTCGCGCAGGCGGCCAAGAGCAAACGGATTCCGCTGCAATATGAGGCCGCCCCCGGTGGAACACCCACCGACGCCAACGTCATGCAGCTCACACGGGAGGGGGTGGCGACGGCGCTGGTGAGCATCCCCAACCGCTACATGCACACGCAGGTGGAGGTGGTATCGCTGTCCGATCTGGAAGCGGCAGCGAAGCTGATCGCCGAGACGGTGGCGTCGATCACGTCGCGCAGCCGGTTCATTCCGGAGTAGGGCATCTTGACGTCCGCGCCGGAACAGCCTTCCCCATCCGATCCGGCGTCGGGGACGCCGCTGCTTCGGCTGGTGGACGTCGGCGCTCTCAAGCGTCTTCTCGACCGGTTTTCGGCGCTGGGCCGGGTGACGGTCTTCCTGTGCGATCCGTGGGGGCGGTTGCTGGTGCCGCCGTCGTGGGGCAGCGCGTTTACGCGGATGCTGGGCACGTCGCCGCGCGGCGGGCGGACGGTGGAGCGGTGTCTGCAAACGTGCATCGCCCGCGGGGAGGGAGAGGACGAGGTCTCCTGTCTGGAGGGGTTGAGTCTGTGTCCCGTGCCCATCGCGCACGCGGGGCGGCGGCTGGCGCTGCTGGTCGTGGGATGGCGGACGGAAACGCCACGCGAGGAGGAGGCACTGCGCCAGGTCGCGAAAGGGTACGGCGTGGACGAGGGGCGGTTGCGGGCGGCAGCCGTCGACGTCGATCCGTTCCGCGGCGGGTCGCCCGACGATGTGCGGCGGTTCGCGGAGGTGCTGGCGGAAACGATCGGTACGATGTATGCGCAGGCGGCGCGCATCGAGCAGCAGATCCACGACTTGCAGGCGGTCCATTCCTTCACGGAACTTCTGACCGGTCCGCTCGATTTGCAGGAGATTCTGGACCGGACGGCCCGTCGGGTGGTGGAGGTGATGAAGGTCAAGGCGTCGTCCATCCGGCTGCTGAACCGGGAGACGGGAGAGCTGGAGCTCAAGGCCGTCTGCAATCTGTCGGATGCGTATCTCAAGAAGGGGCCGATCTATCTGCATGAAAACGCAATCGACGCGCAGGCGTTCTCCGGCCAGACGGTCTACATTCCGGACGTCCCGCACGATCCGCGGATCCGCTATCCGGAACACGCGCGGCGGGAAGGGATCGTCAGCGGGTTGTGCGTGCCGATGGCGTATCGGGGAGAGACGGTGGGAGTGATCCGCGTCTACATGGGCCGTCCATACCACTTCACCGAGGCCGAGGAAGCCATGCTGCGCTCGATCGCGTCGCAGACGGCGGCGGCGATCATCAACGTCCGGCTCTGGCGGGAACACCTGGAAACGGTGCGGATGCAGCGACAGGTGGAGGCGGCGGCGGCCATCCAGGCACGGATGTTTCCTGCCGGTCCGCCGCAGCGAGCGCATTTGCAGATCGGGGCGGTCTATGACGCCACGCTGGAAGTCAGCGGGGACTTCTACGACTTCGTGGAGTGGGAGGACGGTCGGCTGGCCGTGGTCATTGCCGACGTGGTGGGGAAGGGGATCCCGGCGGCGCTGATGATGGCGTCGATCCGGGCGTCGCTGCGGGCGAACCTGCGGCGGTTCGAGACGCCGGGGGCGGCGGTGCGGGCGGTGAACCGGCATCTGTGCCGGGACACGCTCGTGCATGAGTTCGCCTCACTGTTCTGCGGTCTGTTTTCGGCCGACGGGGGGGAGCTCACCTTCTCCAATGCGGGGCATCTGCCGCCGCTTCTGCTGCGCGACGGCGCGTTTGCGGAGCTGGACGCCGAGGGGATGGTGATCGGGGTCGATCCGGAGGTGGTGTTCGCGGAACGGAAGCTGTCCGTTTGTCGCGGCGACGTGATCGTCATGGTCACCGACGGCGTGACGGAGGCGATCAACTTCGACGGGGAAGCATTCGGCAGCGAGCGGCTGCGGGCGTCGATCCGGCGACACGCGGAGCTGGAGGCGGAACAACTGGCGAGGCAGATCCTCTGGGACGTGCGTCGATTCGTGGGACTGACCGAGCAGTCGGACGACATCACCATCGTCGCAATCAAAGCCGCCTGATTCTTCGCACACCCGGCGCCACCGGTCAGGGACCCCAAGTCTCGCAGCGGTATCGACCGATGCGCCGAGACCACGGGAGAAACCCGCGGCGTCAGGACGTCTTCGCCCGTCCGCGCGGAGGGGCTGCCGGGGGGTTTCCATTGTCCGTTCCCAGGTGCCGCCTCCGTCTGCTGTTCGGAACCGAGGCATCGGCTCTCGCCGCCGACGCGGGCAACGGAACCATCGAAAGGCGTGAAGGGGTTGCCGCCCGCTTGGACTCGGGCGGGACATTGCGGTATGCTCAAAGGGACGGGGCGTAGCGCAGTCCGGTTAGCGCGCTTGACTGGGGGTCAAGAGGTCGCTGGTTCGAATCCAGTCGCCCCGAGTATCGCCGATTCGGCGCTCCTTCGTTCTAGAGAGGGTTTATGGGTGAACGATTATGCTTGCCACCTGCCTATCAACCTGCGGGGCGAGGGGTTCGCTATGCACAAACGGCCGCTGGATCGTAAGAAACTTACGCTGGTAACGGAGAGCTCGCACTCGCGCGTCACCGGGTGGCTATGACCGGCGTCTCATCTTGGCCATCGAGCGCTATCGCCAAATGGCTAAGGGGGTGTTTCAAAACGTCGATAGCAGATGTGGACGGAGGACGCTTGACGGAGCCGCGACCGTAAGGGAGCGGAACGTACCGGGCTCCGTATCATGGACACGAACGTCCATCGGTTCGCGGAACGAGTTCTGAAACAGTTCCTAAGAGGCTTTGATCCAACGGTGAGCCCGCGTTTGGGACCCATACGGGAAACGAAAAACTGAGTGTAACGGCATGACCAAGCGCGTTGAAGCGTTGGTGAATCCACAGGTTCTGGCCTGGGCACGGCGCATGGCTGGCATGGACGAGGAACTAGCCGCACGCAAGGTGGGCGTCAAACCAGAACGCATCCGGGGTTGGGAGCGGGGCGAACTCCGTCCCACCATCACGCAGCTTCGAAAGCTGTCCGACGTTTACAAGCGCCCGTTGTCCTTATTCTTTCTTGAAACACTGCCGGTGGACGATCCGTCGCCGACCGACTTCCGTCGTTTTGACCCCACGGCCACCGAACCACTCTCACCGGAACTACGTTTCCAAATTCGTGATGCCCGCACCAGGCGTGAAGCCGCGCTCGAGTTGTTCGAGGACATTGAGGAGGAACCGCCGCAGTTCACGCTCACGGCGAGGCTCAGTGATGATCCGGAGACCGTCGCCGAGCGCCTTCGCCAGGTGCTTCTCGCGGATGCCCAACCACCATTAGGAGATCCACGTGTTGTCTTCAACTTCTGGCGCGACGCGGCAGAGCGTGCCGGTGTACTCGTTTTTCAGGCCGTCGACGTGGCATTAGAAGAAATGCGAGGGTTTTCAATAACCGATCACCCTCTTCCCGCTGTGGTGCTCAACATCAAGGACGCCTATCAAGCGAGGAGTTTTTCACTATTCCACGAGCTCGCGCATGTACTACTGAAGCGGGAGGGGCTATGCATCTTCGAGGAGCAAGGACCGCGCACGGACGTTCAGCGAATCGAAGTGTTCTGCAACCACGTCGCAGGTGCGGCGCTCCTTCCCGCCACCGCACTCCTGCGCGAACCGGAAGTTCCGGTGCAACGTGTGTCGCAGATTTCTGACGAAGCAGTCAACAACCTTGCAAGGCGTTATGGAACGAGCCGCGAGGCGGTGCTTCGACGGCTGGTAATCCTTGGTCGCGTTACCAAGCAATGGTATCAGCGCAGGCGCCATGAACTTGGACGGGAGTACCAGCAGCGGCGCCGACAACCGCGTGCAGGTGGCGCTCCGCCGCACAGGATGGCTCTGGCTACTGCGGGAAAGCTTTTTGCACGTGTTGTGCTTCAGGCTTATGACGACGAACGTATCACACCAAGCGATGTCGCGGAATATCTTGGCGTTCGGCTGAAGCATTTGGAACGAGTCCGCGCCGCTGTTCGAGAAGAAACGGGAATCGGAGAGTCGGCGTGAAGTACAGCGTGGACACGAGCGCGCTTCTGGATGCAAGGGTCCGACATTATCCGCCCGAGGTATTTCCGACACTGTGGGAGCGAATCGAGAAGTTGATCCAAGATGGAGAATTGGTTGCCATCGATGAGGTGCTCCGCGAATTGGAAAAGAAAGATGACGAGGTCCATGTGTGGGCCAAGAAGCAACAGTCAATGTTCCTTCCCTTGGATGATGCCGTTCAGGAACGTGCTAAAATCATCATCAACAAGTATGGCTCTTTGACAAATCCATCGAGAAAGCGCGGGCGTGCTGATCCGTTTGTCATCGCGCTGGCGCAAGAGCATGGACTAATGGTAGTCACAGCCGAGAGTTCCAAGCCGTCCAAGCCCAAGATACCGGATGTATGTGAAGAACTTAAGATCCCATGCATCCGTGTTGTCGAAATGTTCCGCAAGGAAGGCTGGCAAGTATGAACGCGGACAATCTGGAACACCTGATGATCCGAATCCCTCGGTGGGTTCGACGCGACGTTTCGACCATGGCAGCGATCACGAACGACCAAGCAACCGTTTGTATACGAAGACAGTGTTCCCGATTGCCACCGCAGGTGGCAATCGTGCTGGCGAACGGTCCCACACGTGAGGGAGGCAGCGTTTTCCTTGTCGGGATCCTCGGG
>CAZNQN010000158.1:0-6112 GCA_964574925.1 uncultured Phycisphaeraceae bacterium
CTCCCTCACCTGTCTGCGTGCGGGCACGCCTGCCTGTGCGTCGCACGCAGACAGGCACAGGCAGGCGGTCGCGACTCGGTTGAAGGACCGCACCCTCGCCCGTCGCCGAGCGGACACGTACAGGGGAACGTACGCCCAGCGGCAAGCGGTTGGGTTTCCGGCGGGCGCGCGGTCGGGGTGGCGCTATTCGTCTCGGCAGTGGCGGCCATGGGCGTTCGGACCGTGCTTCGCAACCGCGAGTGGCGGAATAACGGAACTCTGTATGCAGCCACGTACCGCGACCAGCCGGAGAGCGTCGGGGCATGTTACCTGTACGGTCAGTGGCTGGTGCGGCACGGGCAAGGGGACGAAATACGGCGGGGCATCGCCCTGCTGCGCAAGGCGCTGGAGATCGATCCGGGCTATACGCTGGCCCATCGTGAGCTGGGGCGGGTGTATCTGTCGCTGGGGCGGCTGGCGGAAGCGGTGTTCCACCTTCAGACGGCGGACCATCAGGTACCGGGGCACGAACCGACGCAGACGGCGCTGCGGGAGGCCTCACGACGCCTGCAAGCCGCCGACACGACGCTTGTCGAACTGAAGAAACGGGCCGACGAGAACCCGGAAGACGTATCAGCCGAACTGGCGCTGGTGCGGCGGATGCGCGAACTGGGCATGGTGCGCGAAGCGCTCGACCGGCTGGCCGAACGGGAGAAGGCGTTTGCATCGTCGGCCGAGTGGCAGCGCGAATACGCCGTCACGCTCGTGCTGGGCGGACGCATCGACCGGGCGATCGAGCGATACCGGGCGTCGCTGAAACGGAACCCGCGCGACGGGCAGGCGGCAGTGGAACTGGCCATGCTGCTGCTCGAACGGCGCGGCCAGGGTGACATCGACGAAGCATGGCACTGGGCGCAGCAGGCGGAACAGGCCGCCGGCGCGTCGCCCAACGTCCTCGTCTGCCAGGCGGAAATCCTCGCCCTCCGCGGCGACCTGGAGGGCGCCATCGAGCGTTACGGGCGGGTGCTCGCCATGCTTCCCCCCGATAGCGCGCAGCGACACCTGTTCGAACAGCGGGCCAGGGCGCTGGGATGGAAGCCGAGGAGCGACGATCAATGAGCGTCTTGCCGCAAGCGGTTCCGGAACGAGCAGGCATCGGCCGGCACGATCCTCCCCTGCTGGAGGTGCGGGATCTTCGCGTGCAGTTTCGGTTGGGCCGGAGACGGAACCTCGTTCGCGCGGTGGACGGGGTGAGCTTCGCTATTCCGCGCGGCCGGACGCTGGGACTGGTCGGTCCGAGCGGTTGCGGCAAGACGACGGTCGCCCGCGCCGTCCACCGCCTGATTCCCGCGGCGTCGGGGTCGGTTCGGCTGGACGGCGTGGACATAGGATCGCTTTCCGGGAGGGCATTGCGGCGAATGAGGCGGCGGATGCAGATGGTGTTTCAGGATGCAGCCGGCAGCCTCAACCCGAGGATGCGCGTGGGAGAGTCCGTCGCGGAGCCGCTTACGATTCACGGAATCGGCTCCCGACGGGAGCGGCGTGACCGGGCCCGTGCCCTGCTGGAACGGGTCGGGCTGCGGGCGGCGGACGCCGATCGGTACCCGCACGAGCTGTCGGGCGGTCAGCGGCAGCGGGTGGGGATCGCGCGGGCATTGGCGCTGGAGCCGGATCTGCTGACGCTGGACGAACCGACCAGCGCGCTCGATGTGTCCGTCCGGGCACAGATCGTGAATCTCCTCCGCGATCTTCAGGATCAGCTCGGCTTGACGTACCTGTTCATCACCCACGATCCGGTCATGGTCGAGCGGCTCTGCGATCGGGTGGTGGTGATGCGGGCCGGGCGCATCGTCGCCCGCTGGACGGGCGAGGAGCTCACCCGCCGCGCCCAGGCCTCGAAGGAGGCTCTCTATCGTCTGATCGTGGGAGAGGACACGGACGAAGGGATGGGCGGTGACACCGTTACGGCGCCATGAATGTTGTGCGCCCGGCACCTACCGGTGAGAAGCAGGAGGTTTCGTCCGCGGTCCCTGATGGCGGTCCGCGTTGAGCAAATCCGCCAGTTGGGTGAGGCGGAACGGTTTTTCGAGCAGTACTTCGTCGGCCGGAGGCGTCGCTCCCGCCAGCGGGCCGGACACCGTGCGGATCAGGCGGACGTGGGGATTGCGCCTTCGGGCGAGCGTCTCGATTTCCTGCAACTCCGATGCGGGCAGGTCGCCCGATAGAACCACGGCGCGGAAATCGTAACGGTCCAGAAGGTGCCGCGCGGTTTCGAGTCCGTCGGCGAGATGCACGGTGAACCACTGCCTCAGATAGGTTTCGAGGGACCAGCGGGTCAGCGCGTCCGGCTCCACGACGAGAAGGTTGGAATCTCCCGTTCGTGCCTGCTCGTCCGGCATGGGCCTGGTCCTCTCGGCGCTGTTCTCGTCCGTGTGGCCTCCCCGAATCTGCTCGGGGAAGCCTGCATACGCCGTGCCATAGAGCATCTCTCGTTTTTGTGTTTCGAGCCGCGCGCTTGAAGCCCGCGCGATGAAACCGGACTCCATCTGCGTACGACGGGGAAGAGACCGGTCCACATTCCGAGAAACGCTCTGAATTGCCGGGGGACCGCAGGAGGTGCGGCCACATCGGACGAGCGCATCGGGTTTCGCGTTCCGAGGTGCCGACTCCAACCCGCGGGATGTTCCCGATTCCGGAATCGGGAGGGATTTGACGCAGGGAGGGGGAGGCGGTTTCGCGCAGAAGGCGCCGGCATCACCCGTTTTCGACGCCCGAAAACATCGGGGTATAATGCCGGGCATGGAGGAGGCAGGGTGGGACAGTCTGCGGCAGGCCTTTCCCCTCAGTGAGCGGGACGTCCGTCACATCCGCGAACTGGGGCGGTTCTCCGGCGAGATCATTCCGGAAGCCGTAAAGCACTTTTATGACGAGCTTCTCAAACTCGATGAAGCCAGGCGGGTCTTCACGGGGGGCGAGGAGCAGATGCGGGAACAGGCCCGCCTGCTGACGGACTGGCTGACCGGCCTGTTCCGGGGGCCTTATGACCATTCCTATTACCTCGATCGTCGTCGCGTGGGCGAGGTCCACGTGCGGATCGGACTGCCGCAGCACCTGATGTGCCTCTCGATCGAGCTGATCTGGCAGTCGCTGGATGAAGGGTTTCGCAGCCGATCGATTCCCGGTCTCGACGAGAAGCTTCGGTCGCTACACAAGCTGCTCATGCTGGAACTGGCGGTGATGCTGGACAGCTACAAAGTCAAGTACTCCGAGCAGGTGCGGCGGATCGAGCGGAGCATGATGGAGGAGAAACTCACGCGGGCCGAGCACCTGGCGGAGATCGGCCAACTCGCCGCTTCGCTCGCCCACGAGATCAAGAACCCCTTGGCTGGCATCAGCGGCGCGATCCAGATCATCCGCGAGAACCTCGGTCCCGACGATCCCCACCGGGAGATCGTCACGGAGATTCTCGGCCAGATCGACCGGCTGGACGCGACGGTGAAAGACCTTCTGCAGTATGCCCGTCCGACGCCGCCGGAGGCGAAAAAGGTCGCCCTCGGTCCGCTGGTGGAGCGCGTGCTGCGGGTGCTCAAGGAGGCGCCGCCGCTGCGGAACGTGCGGATCGTCTACGAAGGGGCGTCGCCGGACGCAGTGGTGTACGCCGACGAGAGCCAGCTCGAACAGCTCCTGATGAACCTGACCCTCAACGCGGCGCAGGCGGTCGAATCGGGCGGCGTGGTGGAGCTCCGCGTCGTGCCGCGCAACGGCGCCGTGGAGCTGACGGTCCGCGACACCGGGCGGGGGATGTCCCCGGACACGCGGCGGCGGGCGTTCGAGCCGTTCTTCACCACCAAGGCCAAGGGCACCGGGCTCGGGCTGCCCATCTGCCGGCGGATCGTGGAGGTGCACGGCGGGAAGATCGAACTGGACAGCGAGACGGGACGGGGAACGACGGTGACGGTGACGCTGCCGGCCAACCGTCCCGCCCGTGCGGAGACGGATAAATGAACGGACGGCGTCGGACGCCACCGGACGACGCGGGCGGGGCGGACGCCGCACGCCGAACACGGCGTCGCCGGTTGCGCGTCGTTACGGAAAGGGAAAACGCTACATCATGGTGATCCGGGTATTGATCGTCGAGGATGAGAACCTGATCCGCTGGTCGCTGCGGCAGAAGCTGGAAGCGCGCGACTTCGAGGTGACGGAAGCGGAGACCGGCGAACAGGCGGAACGCGCCCTGGACGGCGACGGATTCGACCTGATCCTGCTGGATTACAAGCTGCCGGACATGACGGGCCTGGACGTGCTGCGCACCGTGCGGGAAAAGGATGGCGACGCCGTGGTCATCATGATGACCGCCTATTCCAGCGTCGAAAGCGCCGTGGACGCCATCAAGCTCGGCGCCTACGACTACGTGACCAAGCCCTTCAACATGGACCAGCTCCTCCACACGATCGACAAGGCGCTGGAGACGACCAAGCTGCGGCGGGAGGTGCGGGAGCTGCGGCGGCACATCCAGCACGAGTACGGCGTGGACCGCATCATCGGCGAGTCGCCGTGCATGAAGGAGCTGTTCGAGATCATCGACCGGGTGGCCAAAAGCAGCGCCTCGACGGTCTTTCTGCGCGGTGAGTCGGGCACGGGCAAGGACCTCGTGGCGCGGGTGTTGCACTACAGCTCTGACCGGGCGCCGAAGCCGTTCATGAACATCACCTGCACGGCGCTGTCGGAAACGCTGCTGGAAAGCGAACTGTTCGGACACGAGAAAGGCGCCTTCACCGACGCCAAGACGACCAAGAAGGGACTGTTCGAACTCGCCGACGGCGGAACGATCTTCCTGGACGAAGTCGGCGACATGCCCACCGGCTTGCAGGCGAAACTGCTGCGCTTCCTGGAGGAACGAATGTTCCGGCGCGTGGGGGGAACGCAGGAGATCGCCGTGGACGTGCGGGTGATCGCCGCCACCAACCGCGACATCGAGAAAGCCATCGAGGAAGGGCGGTTCCGCAACGACCTGATGTACCGGTTGAACGTGATCCCCATCCTGCTGCCCCCGCTGCGCGAACGCGGCGAGGATGTCAAGCTTCTGGCACAGCATTTCGCGGCCCAGTTCTCGAAGGAGTTCAAGAAGCCGATCAGCGGCATCGACGAGGAGGTGTACGCGAAGCTGATGGGATACGACTGGCCCGGCAACGTCCGGGAACTGCGCAACGTGATCGAACGGGCGGTGCTGTTGTGCCGGGGCGACCGCATCACCGTCGAGGACATCGTCCTGGGGCGCTCCACCCATCTTGCCGCCGACGCGACCGGGTCGCGGTTCGTGTTGCCGCCGGAAGGACTCGACCTGCGGGAGCTGGAAAGCCATCTGATCCGCCAGGCGCTGCGGCGGACCAACAACAACCAGACGCAGGCGGCCAAACTGCTCCACCTCAGCCGCGACGCCTTCCGATATCGCTTGGAGAAGCTCGGTCTGATCTGAGCACGCGCCCCCCTGTGATGTTCCGCTTCCTCCCTGTCGCGGAGGGGCATGGTTTTGTTTCCGGTTCGTTACACCCGTCACGGCCTTCGCGTCTCGTCGTGGGGCATTTTTCGCCGATTCTCCCGCCGACGGGGAAAGCTGGAACGGCGCTTGCATACCGATTCTGCGGGCCGGGTCTGCCGCCCGTAGACCGGACTTCCCCGGCGAGCGACATGGACCGGCGGAGAACGCCTCCGACGCATCGGAGGCCCAACCCGGAAGCCACACGACCATGACACGAACCTTTGTGACCATCGACGGGAACGAAGCGGCGGCCTACGTCGCCCATCAGGTCAGCGAGGTCATCGCCATCTATCCGATCACGCCGAGTTCGCCCATGGGCGAGCTGGCCGACGAGTGGTCGGCGCAGGGGCGGACCAACATCTGGGGCACGGTCCCGACGGTCACCGAGATGCAAAGCGAGGGCGGCGCCGCCGGCGCCGTCCACGGCGCCTTGCAGACGGGCGCACTGGGCACGACGTTCACCGCCTCCCAGGGCCTGCTCCTGATGATCCCCAACATGTACAAGATCGCCGGCGAGCTGACGCCGACGGTCTTCCACGTCGCCGCCCGCACCGTCGCCACCCACGCCCTCGCCGAAGATGGAGAGGGCGTGGG
>CAZNQN010000159.1:0-2155 GCA_964574925.1 uncultured Phycisphaeraceae bacterium
GGTCCGCAGATCGGGGTTGCCGCGGGACTGGCTCCCCGTGGCGGTGGTGGAAAGCGAGCGGGCCAACATCCGGGCGGCGCGGGGACGGTTCAGCCCGATGCTGCTGCTGAGCGGGTCGTGGGGGTTCGATCGCAGCTCCACCCTTCGTTACCGGGTGGACGACCAGTCGTCGGCGGGGGCGATCGAGCTGCGCTGGGACCTGTACACCGGGGGGGCGCGGCGGGCGCGTCTGCGGCAGGCGTGGGCCGGCTGGAGCGAAGCGGCTGCGCGACTGGCGCGATTGCGGCTGACCGTCGCGTCGGAGGTCCGCTCGGCCGTCATCAGCGTCACCGATGCCCAGGAACAGATCCGCCTTCAGCGGGAAAGTCTCAAGACGGCGCTGGAGAACCGCCGGATGGTCCAGGCCGCCTATCTGGCGGGCAAGGAGACGCTGACGCGACTCAATGAAGCGCAGCGGGACGTGATCGAAGCGGATGCGAACCTGGCCCGCGCCCGCATCCAGTTGCGGCAGGCGTGGAGCGATCTGTACGCGGCCGCGGCCGTGGAAACCGAGGGACACGCAGAGCGAGCGGATTCCCAGGATTCCCAGAACTAAACGTCGCTCGGTTTGAGGTTCCGGGCCGCGGGCATCAAGCCCGATGGACTCCCCCGGCAGCCTGCCTGCATCCGACGCAGCCTGACTGCTCCGACCTGGAACATGCGGTCCGCGTTCCGGGACGTGCGCCGATTTTGGTCTCGGCCGGGGACGTCGGTTTGTCGCAAAGCCCGCGGGCACCACAATGGAGACGGCTGGAGCGGAAAGAAACGCTTCGCGGATGTTGCGGTTTGGGGGCGAGACGCCGTGGATGGTTCCATGTCCGAGAGGCCGACGCTCACGGTGAACGAGTCACGCCCTCGGGAGAGCGGAGGCGGAGGACATGCCGTCCGTTTCTCTCGGACGGTGTGGTGGCCGACGGTGGTCGCGTGGGGGCTTTCCGGACTGCTGCACGGGGGATTGTTTCTTGCGTTCTATGCCGTTTCATGGGCGCCGGGGCATGAAACGAAACCGGAACTGTTGTTCCGGCGCGGTCGGTATGCGGTGGAGGTGAGCATTCTGACTCAGCCGTGGTCGACGCGGGAGGAGTCGCGCGACGAGCGCGAGTCGGAAGACATCCCTGAACCCTCCACGTCGAGACCTTCGGTTCCGACAGGCGGCCCGCCGCCCGATCCCGAACCGGTCGTGCGGGACGTTTCGCCGTCGCCGCCACCCGAACCGTCGCCTGCGCAGCCCGAACGGGCGGCGGAGGCGGAAGCATCGGATTCGATCCCTTCACTCGCGCGACCGGACCGGCGCCCGTTGCCGGAACGGACGGTCTGGAATCCCTTTCCGGATGTCGGTTCGGTCGTGAGGGAAACCGCTCCGCAACGGTCGCCGCCGGTGAAAGAGGTGGAAGAGCCGGCGGAAGTCGAGGAAGCGGAGGTGAAGAAGGAGACCGAGCCACGGGAAGAAAAACCGGAGATCGCGCCGCCGGTGAGTTCGGCATCTCCGGCCAAAGATCCGGGAAAGCCGTCGCCTTCGTCGCCCCTGAAGGTGCAACCGAAGCCGGTCGCACCGCCGCACCCGCCGACCGAACGGCCGATTATCGTCCGCAGCAAGGCGGAGACGTCCCGGCCGCGCCCGTCGCCGCAGCCGGCACCGGCGTCCGTCGATCGGGAACCGGGGACGCGGACGGGAGCGAAGGTGCTGAGCCTGCCGCGCCCGCGCTATCCCTATCTTTCCCGGCGTCTGGGCGAGGAGGGATTGGTGTTGCTGGAGGTGGAGGTGTTGCCGTCGGGTCGGGCCGGACGGATCACGGTGGTGGAGGAGCCGGGCCATCCCCGTCTCGTGGAGGCCGCCCGCAAGGCGGCCCGCAAGGCGCGGTTCAAGCCCGCGACGCGGAACGGGCGTCCCGTTCGGTCGTCCGTCCAGATTCCGTTCCGCTTCATCCTGGAATGACGATGGGTCGAACGGCCTGGGAGGTTGTGCGGAACGAAGCGGAAGGGATAATGCCGATTCCGTGATTTCGGGCCGGGAGCTTTCGGACCAACCGCCCGCGATTCCGTGACGACCCGGTCCCGACGCCGCATAAAGGTGAACTCCGATGAACGACGAGACGAAAATCCAGCAGTTCAAGCA
>CAZNQN010000159.1:2165-6112 GCA_964574925.1 uncultured Phycisphaeraceae bacterium
CGACATCAACCTCGCCGCGGCCTCGGACGCGGTGGTGGTCGGCTTCAACGTACGCATCGGTGGCACGGCCAAGCAGATGGCCGAGGCCGACCCGGAGAACGAGCTGGGGCATTTCAGCCTGGGCAAGGCCTATCTGGACGCCGGTCGGCCGGAAGAGGCCGTCGGTCCCCTGACACGGGCGACGGAATTGAATCCGCGTCTTTCGAAGGCGTATCAACTGCTCGGGACGGCCCTGCTGGCGGCGGGCGATCGGCAGCGGGCGATCGAAGTGATGACGCGGGGTGTCACCGTCGCCGACGAACAGGGCGACCGCGTGCCGCGCGATGCGATGATCGAGCGGCTCCAAGAACTCGGCGCCGCGGTGCCGGCGCTGAAGAGCGGGACGACGCGCGAGGCTGCGCCCGCGGAAACGGGGGCGTCGGCGGCGGGCTTTTCCTGCGCCCGCTGCGGCAAGCCCACCGGGCAGTTGCCCAAGCCGCCGTTCAAGGGACCGCTGGGGGAGAAGATCCACCGGCACGTCTGCAACACCTGCTGGCGGGAGTGGATCCTGATGGGGACGAAGGTCATCAACGAACTGGGACTGGTCCTCTCCCGCCCGGAAGGGCAGCAGGCCTACGACCAGTACATGATCGAGTTCTTGATGCTGGAAGACCGGGATTGAGCGGTTCGCGTTTCCGTCGCATCGCCGGTCTGATCGTCGATTCCGTAAATCCGCGTCGATCGGTCTTCGGGAAAGTGCGCGCGATGTCCGGCGGACGGTTCATCGGTCTTGTCACGTCGTTTCTTTTTCCCGTCTTCGGATGCAGCATTTCGGCTCCTCCGGGCGTCGCGGATTCCGCAGCGTGGACCGACGGCTCGAACAATCCGGTCCTCGCGGGCGACCCGTCGTCTCCCTGGATGCAGGCGGTCGGGGATCCGGTCGTCCTCCGGGACGGTTCCGTGTTCAAGATGTGGTTCGCCGGGCACGTGTTTCAGGGCGATCCGGACGAAGGGATCACGGAGATCGGCTATGCCACCTCCGCAGACGGCGTGAACTGGAGCGTCCGCCCCGAACCCGTTCTGCATGTCGGCGACCCCGGCGAATGGGATGCATCGAGCGTCGAGACGCCCGCGGTCATCCGGAAGGAGGACGGTACCTTCGAGATGTGGTACAGCGGTTTCGGTGCGTTCGCGCATGATTCCACCGCCTCGCCGGAAGACGCACTGTTCAAGATCGGGCATGCGGTCTCCCCCGACGGCATCGAGTGGACGAAGGATCCGGCCAATCCGGTCCTGGACATCGCGCCGGAGCAGCCGGACGTGTGGGACGCATGGGGTGTCGCCGACCCGCACGTCATCAAGGACGGTGAGACCTATCGGATGTGGTACACGGGCGCCGGTCTTCGGGATGAGCGGTTGATCCTCCAGATCGGCTACGCCACCTCGTCGGACGGTACGCGATGGACGCGCTACGCGGACAATCCGGTCTTGCCGGTGGGGCCGACGGGAAGCTGGGACGGAAGGATGGTCGCCCAACCGGGCGTCTTCGCCGACGGGGACACGCTCGTCATGCTCTACGCGGGCAACGATCGGGCGGTCGGGGAGGAAGGGGAAGAGGATGCGGCGATGACCGGTGACCTGGGTCTGGCCCTGTCCGCGGACGGCATCCATTGGATCCGCAGCGCGGAGCCGATTCTGCGGAAAGGAGCAAGCGGGACATGGAATGCGCTGGGCGTCTGGGGTCCGACGGGGGTGGTAGACGGCGGCACGTACAAGATGTGGTATTCCGGCGTGGTTCTGGGTTCGGAAAACATCCGCACGGGCGTGGGCTATGCCACCCGTCAGGCGCCATGAAGACGCTTTCGACACAGACAACTCCGGCTACGTTCGGGAAGGCGTTCGCCATTCGTGCCGACGTCGGCCGGGACCGCCCGTTCCGGGGTGTCTCCCGCTCGACACTCCCGCCGACGCCGGTCAGGGACGTTTCCCGGGTCCGTCGCGTGGCCCGTGGGGTTCCGAATCGGGATTCGTCGCCAGTCGGTCGATAAGAGAATGCTGAGACGGCTCGGCCGGGGGTGGGCAGCGTGCTACACTGAAAAGAAATCCGCCTTTCCGGCAATCGGGGCTTGGAAAAGACGCCCGCGGGCCGTTATAATCATGGTGTGGGGCGTACGCAGGCGTTTCCTCGCGCCGGCGGTCATGGAGCGGGCGGGGGAAAGGTCCAAGTCGGTTCTGGATCGTCGGGACAATTGAGGAGTGCGCTGTGCCCGAGTCGAACCCCATCGTGTCGGGTTCCGCCCCGCGTTTGTCGCTGGTCATTCACGCGGGCCGGCCCGAAGAGCGTGTCGTCCGGTGCCAGCGGGTGGTGACGCTGCTCGGCTCACGGGAAGGGTGCAAGATCCTCCTGAAGCATCGCCGGGTCGCCCCCGTCCACGTGGCGATCGTCCAGACGGGCGGACGGGTGCTGGCGGTGGATCTGGTCACGCGCTCCGGCAGCCGACTCAACGATCTTCAGCTCTCCTGCGAAACGCTGCACGACGGCGATCGGCTGGGCATTCACAAGTGGGAGTTCGTCGCCCGGATCGAAACGCCCGGCCGGGTGCCACTCGATGATGACCTGGTGGAAGCCGTCCACGAGCATCCTGGCGTGGTCCTTCAACACGTGGAGACGGGCAAGACGCTCAAGCCGCAACGGGAGGTGTGCATCCTGGGCCGGCGGCAGGGGTGCGACATCGCGGTGGGGGACAAGCGCGTCTCCCGCGTCCATGCCCTGCTCCTGACCTACCTGGGGCGACCGGCGGTGTTCGATCTGCTCAGCCTCAACGGGACGTTCGTCAACGAGGAGCCGGTCGTCTTCCGCCTGCTCGAGGACGGCGACGAGCTTCGCCTCGGCGCATCGGTTTTCCGGGTGCAGGTGCCCGCGCCGGCCGGAGCGGGCAACAACGGCCGATCGGCCGCCGCCACCGACGTGCTGCGTTCGCCGGAGGACACGGCCTCGGACCTGGTCGATATCGCCGCGGCCGAAGGAACGCAACGCTGGCGCATCGCGGAGAAGCTGGAGAAAGGCTCCCGCAAATCCGCTCCGCGGGCCTGATCGGCCGGACCTGTCACCACCTCGAAGGGCTTGTTCGCCCAACTGATCGGCGTGTTGCGGACCCGGGACAGAAGGAGGCCCGCGATCCGTTCCCACCACGACCGATCGGCGTCCGCGTCGCTTGCCGGGCGATGGTCCACCGGGCGAAGGAAGACCGATCCGGGGTGGTCCCGGCACCAGCGAAGGGCCTGGTGACGATCCCGGAACAGAAAGACCTCCACCTTGTCGAACGGGAGCGGCGGACAGTCATAGGGGGCAGGTTCGGCGGAGAGGGCGACGCGCATCGGCCCCTTCCAAAATGTCACGCCGTTGGCATCGGTCTCGACCCAGCCGGCGGCGAGTCGCATTCGCGTTCCTTCCCCGACGGCGTCGCGATGGAATCCGTACAGGTACGCGGCGCCGCGAAGAGCCGTCCAGATCAAGACCAGCCCGATCAGCACGAATCGAGAGGCCCGGCGGGCGGGAGTCGTCGAAGAACGGGTGAGCCACCAGGCCGCTGCGATTGCCAGGGCCGTATCCGGAAAGACGCCGAACCGCCCGTATTCCGCCGGTTTGCCGGCGCCGATCAGGATGAACTGAAGCGCGAACAGACCGGCGGGAACGACCAGGGGGATCGCCCGGCCGGGGCCGGCGTCATCCGCGTCGCTGTCTGGGAAACAGTACCCGGCGTGCGAAGGGATCGAGTTGCGGGTTTGCGTCCGCGACGGGCTTCCGAGTGGATCGGTGTTCGCACGAGCCGGACGGTCGGTCGAGCCTGATCGGCGTGCAAGCCCGATCAGGCCGGTGATCGCCGCGGCCAGGCCCAGCATCACCACCGGCCAGGTTGCTCCCTCGGCCGTCAGCTCGATCATGCGGAAGAAGCCCTCCCCGATCC